>JAZOCA010000001.1:0-3443 GCA_045596285.1 Christensenellaceae bacterium
TGGCTACGATCCGACTTCGCCAGGGGTGTATTTTTACAATGGCAAATGGTATATGTCTTTTATAAAAATTGCTTACGACGTTAAGAATTCGGGGTACGATTCGCATTTAGCGGAAAGTGATGATTTAATTCATTGGAAATATCTTACGTCTAACTTCAATAGGAGTCAAAATGGTGGTTGGGATTGTAACCAAATTGCAGCGTACCCATCATTTATTGAAAACGATTTTAACGGAAATTTCAGTCCGATAAAAATTAACGGCAACTACTATTTTGCATATTTGGGCGGTGCGTTAACTGGTTACGAAACAGATCCTCTTTCAGCAGGAATGTGTAGATGTGCGGATATGATTGATTCGTCAACATATCAAAAACTTCCTAAGCCGATTTTATCACCTAACGACGAAGATGCTAGGGAAGGGGAAAAGGCAAGCATTTTTAAATGTAATATCTTTGAGGATAAGGCAAACACTTTGGGTTATAAGTACGTAAATGCGTATAATTCAAGGGGCTTTGCAAGGCGTGAGTCTATATATCTAGCCGTTTCTAACGATGGGGAAAATTGGGAAAGATATGGTGAAGAGCCTATCATTTTTGACGATAGCCCAAATTTAGACCAAAGAATATTAGGAGATGCTCAAATATTAAAAATAGACGACTTATACGTTTTAGTGTATTTTGTGTATGATGGAAAAACTGCGTTCAACACCTTTGCTTGCTCATATGATTTATTAAATTGGACAAAATGGCGTGGCAAGAACTTGATTGAAAGCGAATTTGAGTGGGAAAATCAATTTGCCCACAAGCCTTGGATAGTAGTAAAAGATGGAGTAGTTTATCACTACTACTGTGCGGTAAATACAAAAGGCGAACGTTTTATTGCGCTTGCCACAAGCAAGAAGGTTTGGGAATAATAAGAGTAGAATTAATAAAAAAAGACACGAAAAAAACTTTTAATGCAAAGAATTGATTGGACTCATCGGTGCTGGTAACAACCCATGGTTGGTATGACCGTTGCATGCGCAGTTGCAGTTTATAAAAATATTCGGCATTGATATGGTTATATTGGTAATTAAAAAATTTAAGGTAAAAAAGAGAGAATTGAATAATGCTTGCTAATTTTCATACACATTCAACTTTTTGCGATGGAAAAAATTCTCCAAGGGAGATTATAGAAAGTGCCCTAAATAAAGGCTTTTCACAAATAGGATTTTCAGGACATGGGTACACGCCTTTTGATCTTAGATATTGTATGAAAGAAACCTCGTCCTATATTGCTGAAATCAAAAGATTAAAATTAGAGTTTAAAGACAAAATAGAAGTTTATTTAGGGGTAGAAGAAGATGCTTTTTATCCATTAAATAGAAATGATTTTGATTATATAATCGGGTCTTCGCACTACTTTAAGGTTAATGAAAAATATTACCCGATAGACTCTAATTATGATTGCTTTAAGAGATGTTTAGAAGTTTTTAATTACGACACTATTCTTTTGGCTCAAACTTACTATACGTCTTTCGTAGATTATATTGAAAAAAGAAAACCCGATATAGTCGGACACTTTGATTTGATTACAAAATTTGACGAAATTGATAAGTCTTTATTTCTTGGAGATAAAAAATATAATCAAATTGCTGAAAAATTTATTGAAAAAGTTATTAAATCAGAATGTATTTTTGAAGTTAATACAGGTGCTATAGCAAGGGGACTTAGATCAAGTGTTTATCCTGCTGAAAATTTACTTTATAAAATAAAAAAAGGAGACGGGAAACTTATTTTATCGTCAGATAGCCACGCCGTAGATACACTTGATTTTGGATTCAAAGATATCGAAAAATATTTGAAAAACGTTGGATTTAACAATCTTTACACCTTGAAAGGTGGAAAGTTTATTAAATATGAAATATAAAAGGAATAATTATGTAGTTGGCAACTTCAACTGGTGATTTTAACGGCTTTGCGTGTAATATAACTGAAAAAAATTCGAAATTTTAAGGGCTCTAAATTGAAGAATATAAATTTGAACCATGACGTGTCTAATTTATTTATAAAATAAGCCACCCGCATAGCAGGTGGTTTACTATATTAAATAAGGCTGCTTAAGAAGCAGTCTGAAAAAGATTTATCACAAGTGAAATTTATCATTTTCAGTTAGCCCTAACGCGTCGACAGCATAGTTAAAATTATCGATTGAATTTTCTAGATCTTGTGGGTGGTGAGCATCGCTTGCAAGATAAAATTTACAGGCACATTCTTTGGCAATACGGAAAATACGCAAAACGCTTTCCGTTCTTCTATCAGGGTTTTTAAAATCGTCAGAATTGATTTCAATGCCAACGCCAAGTCTTGATGCTTTTGAAAAAAGTTCTTTTAACTTTTCGGTTGGAATAAGGTCCAAAACTTTTTGGTATTCATTCGTATTGGATTTATATATTAAAGAGGAAGCAAGGTGTGCAATTCCAACCTTGTGGAAAGGAAGATCACTTTCTAAAAGTGCTTGTAGTTTTGTTATCCACGTTTTTGCTCTGTGCTCATGAGAATTTGGATTTTCACTAGGAAGAAGGTTGCCAGCCATATGTAAATGTGTTGTTGGCACAATTATAAAATCAAACGCATCATAATGAACTTTGTTGATGCCAATAACCAAATTTCCACTCATTTCAGTTTCGGCACCAAACAAAAAGTTTATTCCTTCTTCTACTGGCAGTGGTTTAACTGTGTTTATATGATCAAAATCTTGTTCGTTATACCAAGAAGTGGGGCAACCCTCAACCGATTCATCCCAGAAATGGTCGGTTACAACGATTGTTTTTAGACGGTATTTCTTGGCGTGTTCTAAAATTGTTTTAGCATTTTGGTTTGGATCATTAGAACAGCTTGAAAGATATGTGTGAATATGCATATCGTTATCTATAATATATCTCATAATACTTTCTCCCTTTTGTGTGTTAATTATATAACAAGTTAAAGTTAAACGCAAATGATTCAAATGAAAAAGTTTTAAAATATCAAAACCGATTTATAAGTAAATTAAAAAGATTATGATGATGTACTAATTATTTTAAGGTCTTTAAGATGGCTAGATATTTAGTTTAGTTTTGTAAAAATCTTATAAAACTAAAAATTAATAGCAAACAAGTTAGACACGTCATTTTAAAGGGTGTTCTCGTGACGTGTCTAATTTTTTATCCTCTAAAAACTTTACAAAAAAGACGCTTGACAGTAAAATTTGACGGATAACTGTATAAAACATTTTGTTTTTGATCTTGACAACTACTTGTGAAGTACAGTATAATTTTTATAGCATTGATAATAGGTGGTTTATAATGAACGTTTTTGAAAAAGCAATTAATTCTTTAATTGAGAATGCGCCTATTTCTTGCCGAGTAAGGGTAACCCACAAAGGGAAAATCCTTTGCGATCATCAAAAGGGATATAGCAGTT
>JAZOCA010000002.1:0-14287 GCA_045596285.1 Christensenellaceae bacterium
AATGACTGGGCAACTGGCGTTGACAGCTACACCTCATCCACCGCTAAAGCGGTCCCCCTTCTCCCGCTGGAGAAGGCTTGTTTGTGCGTGTTTTTCTGCTTGCCCCCAGGGAAGCCTTTTTAGATTCTATCGCGTTTTACAAACGCTCCAGAATGACAAGCGAATTACGTGTCACTCTGGAATGAGCCGATAGGCGAAATGATAGAGTCTTGGTTGAAGAGATTGCATCGCTAACGCTCGTTGCAGTTGAAATGGGAATAACGCCACAAAGGTGGCTACACCTCATCAGTCAACTGGTGTTGACCGCTTCCCCTCAAGGGGAAGCCTTGTTAATAAAAATTTTTTTTAGGGCAAAATCGCAGATTTTATGCCGAATTTTACGTTAAGTCTAAAAATAATTGCAAAAATGGGGTGCAAAGGTATTGACAAATCAAAAAAGTATGGTATAATAAAAGCGAACATATGTTCTAAATGTTTATATTTGCTTATTCCTTTAACTATCTTGTAATAGATAAATATTTATTGACTATCCTATTTTATGCATCATGGCCCAAGGCAAGGTGGCTTTGCCTAGTAAGCTACCTTGCCTTACAGCCTTGCGTATATAGTGGGAATAGTAAAAAGGTTATTATTATACTCGTTTGGTATAAGGCGATTATTAATCGGTGTGTTAATCGCCTATACCATATTATATATAATGCCTATTTTAAACAATAAACTATTTAACGTTAGGTAGAAAATGGAAAAAACAAACTTTAACCTTTTTAGGTTAGAAAAGTCAATTAAAAAAATAATATTCCAAGGGGGAATGCAGGATGGAAATCGCGCTAAAAACGGCGTTTTACTGTTATCCGTCCTACGAAAAGATAATTTTTAGCTTAGAACAAGTCGTTGAAAAAAAGGCGATTTGTTCTTACTCTAATCCTTCTAAAACGCTTAAACAAATGGAAGAGATTATACTCATCAACGAAAAAATTGCCAAGCTTACCGAACTTAAGTGTTTGGTTAACGAACTTCTTAACAGACTTTCAGATGAAGAAAGGTTGTGTGTTGAATACCGCTTCTTTAAAAGATTTAGCGCAGAAATTTACGATAGCGCTTTTATCTATAAAAGATATTACTATAAAAAAATTAATAGGGCGTTTAGCCGTATGGTAGAAGAAGCGTATGCTTTGGGCTTAGACGTTGATTGGCTTACTTGCAGGTTTAATACCTTTAAACCTTTTGCAGATACCTATAAAAAATTAAAAAATAATCAGCCTTTAAAGGGGGAAAGAGTCATTAAAAAAAGAAATACTAAAAAAGATCTTTTCGTGGCGTGAATGCGAAATTTTATTTTCTTAACCATAACACGCAACGCTAAATATTCTTGAATGCTAAAAGTCTTCTTCGTCTTGCCAGGTTGCAAGTTTTGTTCTTGCGGGCGCGGGGCGAAAAAGTAAATATATAACGCTTATGCACACAAGGGCTATCGCAACTATAATCACCACGCGCATAGTAGAATCTACGGCGGTTACGGGCGCGGGCGTTTGCGGGGTAAGCGAATCAACGGGCAAAGAAGAGTTTGTTTCGCCTTCTGCGGGCAATTCTTCGCTTCTTAGGGGCAATTCGTGTGGGGGAAGTTCAAAGGGCGTAAAGGCGCTTTTGCGAACGTACCCTATGTAGCCGTTACAATATACGTAACAAAATATTTCACCGTCTATGGGCAGTTCGCCGTAATAGGTCGCGCTGTCGCCATAGGTTAAAACCGTTTTCGGGTATTGTTTTTTGCTATCGGCAAAAAGAATTTCGTCTGCGGTTATTTTTATGCTCATTTCCGGGTAGGGGTTTGGGGGAGTGCCATCGAACAGGTATATATCGCACGTTTTTACGTACCCTTCCCGCAAGGGCAAAACTAAAGAATCATCCATATACACTACGCGGGTTGCGTCTTCTCCCGTGGAAATCACCTTTATAAAATATGTATACGGAAGATAAAATTTTACCATCGTACAGCCGTAATCGGCGTAAAAAGGGGTGTTCTCGTTTTCTATTCTAGCCCACTTTTCTTCGCTTGCCGTTACGGTTGTTATTTTTGCAAAAGTCTCGCTATAAGTCGATAAATAAGGTGGTTTTTGCGCTACTAAAAGCAAAATAAGGGCTAAAAATAAACAAATAATCAAATAAAATTTAAAAGTCATATCACGCGTTTTCATGCCCTTATTATATCATTATCAATTACTAAAATTAGGTCGAACATTGTCGGCTTTAAGGAAGGTTTGTCTTTTGAAAGAAATTATTAAACGTATTAAACAAATAGAATATGAACAAAAACGCAGGTCTTCCGCTTTAGATGGCTATAATAAAGGCGCTAAAGTGCATCATAAACAACTTGCGTTTCATAAGTGCAATAAAAATAATAGATGGGTGTTCGGTGGCAACCGTAGCGGTAAAACGGAGTGCGGTGCGGTTGAAAGCGTTTGGCTCGCAAGGGGTATTCACCCTTATAGGGAAAATAGAAAAAACGTGTTCGGTTGGGTGGTTTCTCTTTCGCAACAGGTGCAAAGGGACGTCGCTCAAAAGAAGATTTTGCACTACCTTTCTAAGGCAGATATAGTTGACGTAATTATGCTTTCTGGGCGCAAGGATTGCCCCGAAAACGGTGTTATAGACCAACTTATCGTTAAAAATGAACTTGGTGGAACGTCTACCATAGGCTTTAAAAGTTGCGATCAGGGCAGGGAAAAATTTCAGGGCGCTTCTCTTGATTTCGTATGGTTCGACGAAGAGCCACCTAAAGACGTTTACGATGAATGCCGTATGCGCCTTTTAGATAAGTGCGGTACTGTGTTCGGCACTATGACGCCACTTAAAGGGCTTACCTTTATTTACGACGAAATTTATATGAATTGCAATAATTCAAGCGAAGTTTGGTATGAGTTTATGGAGTGGGCAGATAACCCTTTCCTAAGCAAATCCGAAATAGAAAAATTAACGGCTACTTTGTCTGGCGACTTGCTCGATTCAAGAAGATACGGCAGGTTTAGGGCGGGTAGCGGGGCGGTGTATAAGGAGTTTGACGAAAACGTGCACGTTCTTCAAAATCCCTTTCCCATTCCACTAGACTGGCAGGATGAATTGTCAATAGACCCCGGGCTTAACAATCCGCTTTCTTGCCATTTTTACGCCGTCGATTACGACGGAAACGTATACGTGGTTGCAGAGCACTACGAAAAGGAACAAACGGTGGAATATCACGCCCAAAAAATTAAACAAATAGCCGAACGGCTTAACTGGCATACCCGTTCGGATGGGCGCTTAAGCGCTTTAATCGATAGCGCCGCTAATCAAAAAACGTTGGCTTCGTCTAAAAGCGTTACGCAGTTGTTTTATGAACACGGTATCGCTTGTAATCCAAACGTTAACAAAGATAAATTTACCGGTATTGCCAGAGTAAAAGAATACTTTGCCGGTAATAAAATATATATCTTCCCGTGCTGTGTAAACCTTATTAAAGAGATAAAGTCTTACCGCTGGGGAGAGGGTGATATCCCTGTTAAAAAAGACGATCACGCGCTGGACGAGCTTCGATATTATATCATGAGCAGACCGCATAAAAGTGCGCCTATAGCGCCGTTAACCGCTATTCAAAAGGATAAAGAGAGGCTTATAAGGCGACTTAAAAATAAAGGGGGAAGATAACGCTTGTGCGTGACAGTAAAATATATGATAAAATTCAAAAGGCGCTTTTAAAACGCGCGCTAGGTTTTGATACTAGCGAAACGGTGGAAGAGTATGCTAAAGATGGCGAAGATATGGCTGTTGTTAGAAAAAGGGTTACTACTAAAAACGTACCGCCAGATATTTCCGCAGTTAAAATGTATCTTGAAAATTTCGCCGAAAAGGGGGATGATCTTTCTAATATGACTTCCGCTCAGCTCGAAGCCGAAAAAAAACGCTTAATTGCGCTTTTAAAGGAGAACGGTTAATTTGAAATTAGTTAAAGACAATTTAAAAATAGTATGCGACGTTAAAGGTTGCAATAATCTTGCTAAATATAAACTGGTTATGGACGTAGGCGGGTACGAATGTGTTAGAATTTGCGACGATTGCTTGAAAAAATTCTACAGCGAAGCATCTAAAAAACTCGGTAAAAAGGTGGTTCAAAGTGACGAAATTAAAAAATAGTAAAAGCAAAGAGCAGTTTTATCAGGATCTCGCTAACGACGTAACCGAAGATTTTAAAAGACGGCAAGAAGAGCGCAGAAGCTTAGAACGTCAATGGCAACTTAATATCAATTATTTAATGGGCAATCAATACGCCCAAATTTCGCCAAGCGGGGAAATAGTAGAGCAAGATTGCGATTACTACTGGCAAGGGCGCAACGTCTATAATCATATTGCGCCTATTTTCGAAACGCGTCTTGCTAAACTTTCAAGAGTGCGCCCAACTATGTCCGTGCGGGCGCAGGGAGATGAAGAAGGGGATTTGAAAAGCGCTAAAATGGCTACCGCTATTTTAAATTCTACCTTTTCGCGTCTTGACGTAAGCGACGTTATTTATAAGGCTACGCTATGGAGCGAAACGCTTGGCACTTCTTTTTATAAGGTCACTTGGAATAACGAAGGTGGTAAAAAGGTGGGAGAAATGGACGGTAAGCCCGTTTACGAAGGGGACGTTAGCGTTATTGCCGTTTCACCTTTCGATATCTTTCCAGATAGTTTATTCCACGAAGAAATAAGCGATCAAAAAAGTATTATTCACGCCCGCGCTATGCACGTTGACGACGTGTATGAAATGTACGGTAAACGACTTATAGGCAAGGATTTGAACGTTTTTACACTTGCAGATGCAAACGCGAATTTAGTCGGTTACGGCACTAAAAGGGTAACGGGCGGAACGGTTAGGGATAACGTTTTGGTAATCGAAAGATACGAAGCGCCAAACGACGAATTTCCAAACGGCAGAGTGGTTACCGTGGCAAACGGTGAAGTTTTATACGTTGGTGAACTTCCTTACGTTAACGGCGAAGAAGGTAGAAGAATTATTCCTTTTATCCGCCAGGTTTCTATAAATCAGGCGGGGTGCTTTTTCGGCGTTAGCGTTGTAGATAGAGTTATTCCCTTACAAAGGGCTTACAACGCTGTTAAAAACAGAAAACACGAATATCTCAATAGACTTTCTATGGGGGTAGTCACCGTTGAAGACGGATCTGTTGATACCGACGCTTTAATTGAAGAAGGTCTTTCGCCCGGCAAGGTACTAGTTTATCGTCAGGGCTCTACGCCACCGCGCTTTATGCCAAATTCAAACATGCCACCTGATTTTTCTTACGAAGAAACACGGCTTGAACAAGAATTTGTTAACGTAAGCGGTGTAAGCGAATTTTCACGCAATTCAAGCGTATTAAACCAAACTATGAGCGGTGTTGCGCTTGAACTTTTGGTAGAACAGGACGAAACGCGATTAGTTACTTCTGCCGAAAATATTCGCAGGGCGGTTAAAAATATCGGTAAGCAAATAATCCGCTTGTATAAACAATTCGTTTCAGTAACGCGTATGATGCGTGTTGCCGGCAAGGGAAGTTCTGTTGAAATTTATTATTTTAACGCAAACGACCTTTCAAGCGACGACGTTGTTTTTGATACCGAAAATGAACTTACCTACACACCTGCACAAAAGAAAAGCCTAATTTACGATATGTTATCGGCGGGGCTTTTAACGGACGAAAACGGCACTATGAATCAGCGAACTAAGGCAAAAGTGCTTGAAATGCTTGGTTTTGGCTCGCTTTATGGTGCACAAGATATTACTAATTTGCATATTGAACGCGCACAAAAAGAAAATTTGGCGCTTATGCAAGAAGAACAAAACGTAGAAAGTTATGATGATCACAACGTTCACGTAACCGAACATACAAGGGCTTTGCTATCTGAAGATTTTTCATCTAATTTAAAGGCAAAGCAACGAATTATCAAGCATTTAAACGCGCATAAAATCTTGGCGCAAAATAATGCTAATGTGGCCGAATAGGTCGATTAACTAACAATAAAGGAGATTTTTTATATGAAATACAGCGATAGCGAAAGCGTAATACAAAGGGAAGTCGAAAAAGAGCAAGATTTGCAATGCCAAAGCGAACAATCCACAGAAGATAGTTCAGTATCAACTGGGGACTCTTTTGGTAAATTTACAAGTGCAAAGGCGCTGTTAGACGCCTATACCGGTCTTGAAGCAGAGTTCACGAAGCGCAGTCAGGAACTTAGAAGACTGGAAAAGGAAAATTCAATGCTTAAAGAAGAACAAGCGAAGACTAATGAAGAAAATAATTTATCGGCGGTTGCGTCCGAGCCCGTACAAGATGAAACTGGGAGTGCGGGGGTGGAACAGAGCCCAAACTTCGCCTCTGAGTCAAGCGATGAACAGGATGATATTGCAAGGGAAGTCAATCTTTTCTTGGGAAGAAATCCGGGTGCGGGGAAGTACGCAAAGGAGATCGCTTTAAAAACCTACGAGCGTGGGGAAGTTGACGCAGGTTTTTTAGAGCGCGCTTATATCGAGGTTTTAAAGGATGAACTGGTTGCCGAACAAGGTAAGATTAACGACGATTTTATTTACTCTCGCGCAATTGAAAATCCTTTAATTAAGGAAAAAATTATTCGCGATTATCTTGCTGGTTTAACTGCTACTAAAGGCGCAAAACTAATCGGACAAGATGGGCGTAGCGTTATTATGCCACCTAAAAAACCCACGAGCATAAGTGAAGCGGGAGAAATGGCATCTAAAGTTCTGGTAAGAAAATAATCGTTAAATTTGTTGGTTTTAAGTATGATTTTAAACCACGCTAAACAAAACGTCGTATTTTTGATTTTTATTAACCTGCGCAAAAAAAATGACATACGTCATTAAAAAATCAATACAAAAATACGGCAAAAATAGTCCAAATAAGAAAGGGCAAAAATAAAAAATATAAGATTAAGGAGAATTAAATGGTAACAATGAACAGCGCGGATAAAGCGCTAAAATCACTATATCTCGGAGTAGTATCCGAACAACTAAATACGGCTTCTAACCCACTCCTTTCAAAGATTAAACAAAGTACTCAAGACGTGTGGGGCAAAGAAGTTAGAAGAGTCGCACAATACGGCGTTAACGGCGGTGTTGGCGCTGGTACTGAAGATGGCAATCTTCCCGCTGCGGCAGGTAATAATTACGATCAATTCGTGCTTACTTTAAAGAACTTATATGGAACTATCGAAATTTCAGATAAAGCTATAAGAGCATCAGAAAACAACGTTGGCGCATTCGTAAATCTTTTGAATGCAGAAATGGAAGGACTTTTAAAAGCATCTTCATATAACTTTGGCAGAATGCTTTTCGGCGATGGTAGCGGTAAAATTGCAAGCGTAACTGCCATTACGGACGGTATTGTTTCTGTGGATACCGTAAAGGGATTAATCGAAGGAATGGTAATCGACTTCGTAACCACTTCAGGCGTAGTTATCGGCAGTGCAAGCGCAAGAAAAATTTTGTACGTAGACAGAGCGAATAAAAAAATTAAAATCGGCGGTAACACTTTAACTACTTCTATCGTTCCCGTTGGATGCTACGTAACCGTACAGAATTCATATAATAAAGAAATAACCGGTCTTAAGGCAATTTTTAAAAACACAGGCACTATTTACGGTTTAGATAGAGCAGTTCATAAATGGCTTATCCCCTATATGAAAACTGAAGTTGGCGAAATTGATGAAACGGTTATTCAGCACGCAATTGACGAACTTGAAGAAAATGCAGGTAGTAAAGTAAACTTTATCGTATGTTCTTCAGGTGTTAAAAGAGCATTCCAAAAACATCTTGCAACCTATAAGAGAAATATCGACGTTATGGAACTTAACGGCGGTTACAAAGCGCTCTCTTATAACGGTATTCCCATTATTTCAGATAGATTTTGTCCCGAAGGCACTATGTATCTTTTAAATACGGACGATTTCGTTCTTCATCAACTTTGCGACTGGCAATGGCTTGAAGGCGAAGACGGCAGAGTTTTAAAACAGGTGGCAAATAAGCCTGTATATTCAGCTACTTTAGTTAAGTATGCAGACTTACTTTGCACCAGACCTTGCGGTCAAGCAATGTTATCGGGCATCACCGAAGCGTAATATCCTATTATAGGAAATAAATAAATTTACAATCGCTCCCGCACAAAAAAAGGTCGCGGGGGCGATTTTTTATAGGAGGATTATGAAAGTAAAAGAAATTATTAAACTCGTAGCGGAAATGATAGGCGAAGAAGAAGTCGTTAAACTGTGCAACGATCTTCCGCCAAACGATAAAGAATATGCATCTGCAAGCTACAATCTTCTTTTAAGGTGTTATCATCTTATTGTAGAAGAACTTGCTTGTGAATATTACCCAGTTAAAAACAGACAGGTTTTTGAAGACGTAAAAGATAATAAAATCTTCTTTTCGGCATTTGAATATCAGCCTTTGCGAATTTTAAATACATTCGATAAATATGGGCAAAAGTTGGGCTATAGGTTGATTAACGACTATATTTTGGTAAACGAAAAGAACGTTACCGTAGAGTATGAGTATAGAATAAGCAAAGAAAGTGAAGAAGACGAGTCTTTTTATGCAAGTAAAATAATCGGCCCTTACGTTATCGCTTACGGCGTTGCTTCGCAGTATTTAACCGAAAAGGGAAGATATAGCGACGCAGATATATTTCAGTCTAGATATTTGCAGGGCATAAAAAGCAGACTGGCGAAAAAGGGCAGTTTAAAAATGCCTAAAAGGAGATGGGAATAATGTATTATGAAAAAAAATATGTAACTCATCCACTATATAAAGGAAGGGTATACGTAAACGATTTTTCAAGCGGAATACGTAGCGATAAGCACCCTACCTTAACGCCTATTTATACGGCAAATTCATCTTTTAACACTCGTTTCGAAAGTGGCGCGCTAAAAAGTTCAAACGGCATAAAGCGAAGCGACTTTAACGGTTCTAGCGCAGTTTTTAATATACCTAATTGTTATGCTAAAAAATTGTATTATTATAAGCGCTATGATGAAAAAGTGGGGCTATATGTCGATTATTTAATGGTTTATGCCACCGATAAGAACGTTTATCAATTAAAAATAGGGCAAGACGATCAGTTTAGTGTTGTTCAGGAATTGAACTTTGAAAACCCGCCCGAATGTGCAAGTTATACCTATAACGGCAAAGACGTAGTAATATTTTCTGAAGGAAACAGTTTAAAAGTTTACGATGGAGAAAGTGTAACTTCTGTAACGGACGGGCCAAAACTAACTTCAATTTGCATTCACAACGAAAGACTTTTTGCAACCGAAGGCGGGCAAAAAACAACCTTGTGGTTTTCGGATGATTTTAACCCACTTAACTGGAATTTATCTTTAGAAGAAGCGGGTTATATAGACCTTCGCGATGGACGCGGAAGTTTGGTAAAAGTAATATCTTTTAACGGCTACGTTTACGTTTTTAGAAACTACGGAATCACGCGAATTACCGCCTATGGCGACCAAACTGCCTTTAGCGTGGATGGTATTACAGCGTCAATAGGTAAAATTTCGCCTAAAAGTATCGCGGTATGCGGAAATCAAGTAATATTTTTAGCAAAGGAAGGGTTTTATACCTTTTCGGGCGGTTCTCCCGTTAGAATTATGGAACGATTAGACGGCGTTATTTGCGGTGTTGAACAAGATGAAGCAAAAGGCGTTTATTATAACGGAAATTACTATTGTCTACTTAAAGTGAAAGATGAAAACGAAAATTATATATCTGGTGTTGTTTGCTATAATTTAGCAGATAAAACCTTTACGTTATATAGGGATTTATATATTGAAGATTTTACACTTTTAGAAGGCGAAAATTATTTTAAATTGCTTTTTATATGTGCCGATAATTGTGCTATAGGCGAACTTTCTAATAAAAGCGAGTATTTTGGCGGTAGTTTGCAAAAGTCATGGAAAAGTGGTAAAAGCGATTTTGACGTTAGAAAAATAAAGAATATAACACGGCTTTTTATCAACACGAAAACGCCGATAGAGTTAACGCTTGAAAGCGAGCGCGGAAGTAGAAAAGTATACTTTAAAGGCTCGCCGGTGCGCCAAAGCCTACCGGTAAGTATTGCAGGCGAATATTTTAGCGTGCAAATAAAGTGTGAATATCCAGAATGTTTAGTAACCTATATCGGTATAGAGTTCGAATACGGGGTGTAATATGCAAAAAGACTATGACCTTTCTAATTTATCGCAAAGAATTTGCAGAGTTGAAGATTTATCTAAACAACCCACTTTTTGCTATTTTTTGAGTACCAAAAACGAAGACGAGCAAAAACTCACGCAGGAAATATCTTTTGAATTTGAAGTGAAGGCGCAAACCTATTTAAAAGTGCAAGCAAAAACCCTTTTAAGCGTTAATCAAGACTATTCGCTTAACGTATACGTAAACGGCGTTAAGGGGTATTCCGCATTATTTAGCGGTAGCGAAAAGCAAACCGAAATACTTTTACCGTTTGGGGCAGGTATAAATAAACTTTTAATAAACGTGCAAGCGCAAATGCCCTTTGCAGTTGACGAATGTACCTTGCAGACTTTTGGCAATATTGCCTACGTAGAAAAAGATTGCATTTTGTCATGCATTAATGAAAGCGATAAAAGCGTAATACTTTTTATTTCGGATGGCGAACTTCGCTTAAAAGAATATAAAGACGGGCAGTTTAAAACCAAACTTAAAAAACAAGATATTTTAAGCGGAGCGATTTGCAAACTAAATAACAAACTGTTACTTGTTACCGTAAATAAAAAGGGCGAAGGTCTTTTGGAACTGCTAAAAGATGATTATTCCGTAGACTATAGCAAGGTTTTAGATAGCGAACTTATTTCGGTATGCGCGCTAAATAAAGAAATTCCCGCCTTGTTTGCCGTACGCGGAAACAGTATTTACCGTTACGACGTTGAAGAAATGCTATTTTTTAGAAAACGTCAAACGGGCTACACGGGCAAAAGGGTTATATCTAACCCTGAAGTAAGCGATTATATAATAGTTGTTGAATACGACGGCAACGCAAAATTAATTAACGTATAAGTCGATTATCGCGCCTTTCCCAAAAAAATAAGAGGTAAAAAATATGATCGTAAACTTAAGCAAAAGTAAAAATTACACAATAAGCAAGAAAGCCGATGGCGGTGGAGTTGTTGTTAATGCCTTTAGCGGAAACAGTTTAATCACATCAACCGTCACAGACAAACAGCAAGGGGTGCAGTCGATATCCTTTGCAGACGAAATTATAACCCTTTACGACGGAACAATTTTGCAACGCGTAAAAGATAATTTGATTTTATATAAAGAATAAATTTAAGGAGTAAAAACTAAAATGGCTTATAAAATTCCAGTAACAAAAGAGTTGTATATCAAGGCAACCGAACAAGATAAAAAAAAGAAAAAAGAACAAGCAGAGCAGATTTTAACTGAAAAAGAAGTTAATAATGCAAACGTAAACAAGGCAGTTGAATATAGTCAAATTGAAAAAAATCTTTCTTTAGGTAAAAAGCCACAAGGAAAAGAAATCAAAGAAAAAGATTTTATTTCATCCACGGGCGAAGAATCGGTAGAAAGAACAGGCGAAAGATCTGGCGAAGAATCGGGCGAAGTTAATAAGCATAGGCAAACTTCAGACGGCTATGAAAGCCAAATCGCCTATTATGAAGACTTAATCAAGCGATTTTCGGGGAAGAACGTTCAAGAAATGGCAAACGAAAAGTATGCAAGCGAGAAAAAGCAAAAGGACGATACCACCGACGAAGAACTTTACACTCTTGCCAAAAAGTATGCAAACGCGCTTATAAAACCGCAAATAGATAAAGCGGTAAAAAATAGCGAAGAGCGTGAAATTTCGTTAAACAAACAAATAGACGAAATAAACAATAAAACGCAAAAGGCTTTAAACAATATCATTAGCGAATACGAAACAAAAGACAAAAGCGCAAAAAACAAAGCGATAAAGGGCGGTATAGCGCGTTCTTCCATAATAGAAAATCTTTTAAAGCAAAACCAAAAGGAGCGTATAGGCAAAAGCGAGCAAGCTAGGCTAAACGCTGATGCAGACCTAAAAGCCTTAAACGAACAAATTACCCTTGTTAAAGAGCAGTTAAAAGATTCGCTTGCCACGTACGACATGAAAACTGCAATAGAACTTAACGATAGGTTAGAGCAGTTAAAAACCGAACGTGATAACCGCAATGCCGAAATAGACGCACACAATAAAGAAATCGATAAAAAGATAGCAAATTATGCCGAAGAACTTTCTAAAACGGAAGACGGCAAAGCAATAGTCGATTTAATTCAAGGCCGTTCAGGTAAATATGCGGTAGAACTTAAAAAGGCGATTATTCGTTATTTTTCATCAATTCCCGCAAAGCAAGCAAGAAAAGAATTAGATGAAGGCAAGTACGCACATTTAATGGATAAGGCCACCTATAACACGATTAACGACTATATAACCTATGTTTTACAGAATGCCTAATTTACCTTTTAACTAAAAAAAACAAAGCATTAAGCATCTAAAAGTTATATAAGAAGTTTTACTAATGGGAAAGGGGTAATTGCTCCTTTCCCCATAAAAACGACTAAAAAAAGCCTATACGTGGGCTACAAAACACGTAAATTAAAAATTTAAGGAGTATATTAATGTCTAATACTAATTTAGATAAGGATAAATATTTATCTATAAACAATTTTATACAAAATGCAACGGGATCTAAAACCGTTGAAACCGTTAATTTAAAAAGCGGAAAACTTGGCGTAGCGCAACGTATATTTAGCGCCAAGGGTGCAAGACTGCCTTTAAACTTACACTTAACCTATAACCCAACCTACGCAAACGCGACGCAAATTTTCACAGATTCTGCAAGCGGTTCTACCCAAGGCAATCTATTAGCAAAGGGCTGGAAGTTCAACTATGCACTCTTACTAACGTTAATACATATTATAACGACGATAAAAGTGGATACGTTGAAATTATTCATGGAACAACCGATTACATAGAACGCAGATATTTTGATAAATATGGACATATTAATAAAATCACAGAATTATTTAATAATAGAGAGAGTGAATCAACAAAATACATTTTTATTTATAGTGATTATGATATAAGTGATTCAGTAACCGATTTAGAATCAAATGAAATAATTCTTTCTGCAAATAGCAAATTAAGAAAAGTTATTGACAAAAGCGAAACTGTGTTATATAATTTTTCATATAAGTATGATGACGAAGGGAATCTTGTGGAAAATCACGATTCTTTTTCTATGACGAATACTAAAATTCTTGAAAAAGATGATTGCAATAGGGCGAAAAAAGTTCAAGTTGAACTAACAGGGAGCAATGTTTTTAACTCTATTCAAGAAGTAAATTACAAAAATAATTTTGAAAATACTATCGATTCAGAACAAATTACTTTGAATAAAGGAGGAAGAAAAATATGGTTAAAAACAAAACAATTAAATTATTTTTAATATTGGGTGTGATACTCTTTAGTCTAGTTGGAGTTGTTGGTTGTTCAAATGTTGAAAGTGAAAAAATCAATGTAAAAATTTTATATAGAGATGATATATATAATATAGAAATTTTCAAAGATTCTCAGTTTGATCTTTCTAAAATGAACTTTATTTCAAACAAGGAAGATGCGATTGTATTATATGGTGAGAATTTCGAAATGGAATATAAAAATGAGAGCTTAAGTCAGGATGTTGTATTTATGGTATGTGATTATAATGGAACTGAGAATTTAGGTAAAATGTACACTTTAAAAGAAGCGTATGATAATAATTATATTAACGATGATGATATAAATGAGATTTATAATAATTATATAAATACTAATAAAAATCTAATGATAGAGAAAGAAATAGAACTAAAAATTTTAAATGATAGATTAGTTGCAATAAAAGAAAGAAACAATGATGCATCGTTAGATGATATTTCTATTTATGGATATTATGGCAATTATAACAATTCATACGTTGTAAGGTTAAGTGATAGATATAATGACTTTACAACAGTTGAAAAGGAACTAATAATTAATGATGTAATATTTCAATATAGTGGGCCTTCATTTTTAGTTTGGGTTGATGAATAGGAGAAAACTTATGAAAAAAATATTTTTGATGCTTATTATCCTAATATCATTGGTTGGATGTAATGAAATATATCATTGGGAATTTAACTATAGTTATGAAGAAGTTACTCAAATAAAGATTGTAGAAATGATTGATGACG
>JAZOCA010000003.1:0-1569 GCA_045596285.1 Christensenellaceae bacterium
AAGGCATTACGAATGCGCTACGTCCTGAACCGATTTGAACGGTTATCTTGTTATCTTTAAGTGCCAAGTTAGTGGTATTTAAAGACTGAACGATTTGTACGTTCTTATAATCGTTAAAGGTTAAAGTTACTTCAACTTCCGAGCTTACGCCAGGATCAGTTGCATTAACTACGCAATAACCCCATTGATCGTTAGCCTCGTCATACATTTCAGTTATGAGAATCATACCGCCCATATTTTTGAGCACTTTGAAAGAGCAATCTGAAAGTTTGGTCATTTCGCCCTGCGTCATACCCATAGTGTAGTTCCAACCAGTAGGAGCAGTCATATCAGTACGATAATAAGTTGATTCAACGAACTTGAAGTTAGAAAGAGTCTTTCCGTAATAGAGAAGCTCCTCATTCATATCCTGTAATGCATACCAGAGGTTGGTCTTCGTTCCGTCCCAACGCATTGCATTTTCTTCCTGATTCGGGAAGTCTGCACCGTTAGAGTTTACGTGCGGTAGGTATACGTAGTTAGAGAAATCTTGACAACCAAATGCCATTGCAACGTTTGCTTGGAAGAGCATATCAGGGAGTTTAGGAGTTCTCTTGTTACCGTCGTCATAAGTCTGCATAACGATTCTTCTCTCATAGCCGTGTTCTTTTGCAAAATCTGCAACGATTTCGTGACACTGCATGAAGGAAGTCAACAATCCGCTATAAAGAATGGGATAATCGTCGTACATAATGTAATCAATATATCCGCCGAAGAATTCGTGATACTGTCTTAAATACTCTTTATAAGCGGGAACCATACCCATATTTGCACCACCATCACAGTAAGAGTTGTGAATAGAACCACTGGTGGTCATCGGGAGCAAGTTAAGCATAGTATAAAGATCAGGATTGTAAGTGTGCAAACTAATCAAAACTTCTCTGATTGCAGGGAACATTTTCCAGTTAGGTTCGTCGACTAAGGTTACGCCAACTACGTTAGGATATTCCTCTAAAATAGGATCAAGCACGAACTTAAATATTCTAGTCATGTGGTCTTGGTCCTTAAAATACTGTCCGTCCGATTCTCCGTATTGAAATGTTAGTACTTCAATATTTTCCTCTACTTCTTTAGTTGCCTTTTCGGTAATTTTTTCTTGAAGAAGAGCGTCAATAGCAGCATCGTCAAGAGTGGGATTAGCAGTTTTAAGTTCTTCCCTTAACTCTTCTGAATTTTCGCTATATGCTATTTTATACTCGGTAATCTTATTTGCTCTTACTCTTTCTTCAGCAGTAGCGTATCTTTCAGGGTTGAAGTTAGATTCAGTTCTCATAGTATATGAACGGAACAAACCACCGTCAAGCAACACGCTCATACCGAGTTCTTCGCAGTCTTTAATAACTTTGTGACCGGGAGATTCTAGCATAGTTTCGAAGAATTTGTAGTCGCCCTTATCGATTGACCAGTCAACTGAAACCATAGTGAAGTTACAATCTTTTAAGTCCTGAGTTCTTTCTCTAGTCTGGAAGAACCCAGCGGGTCTATTAGGTAATTCATAATATCTTTCGCCGTTAAGCATTACCCAGTCAC
>JAZOCA010000004.1:0-14088 GCA_045596285.1 Christensenellaceae bacterium
CTTGGCTCACAGAACGACATGGCTACGATCCGACTTCTTTACGCAGGTAGCGGATTAAACAACACTACCGATATTAATGCAATGCCTGAAAGTGGTTTTGACAATACAAACTACTTCCGTGACGTAGTTTTTGTAGCGGATGAAGAAGTTGAAGAACCTGAAGTATTAGAAGGTGAAAGTATCTTTACCACCGAACAACCCTGGGGAAATGAAGGTTGGGATCACTACAGAGTAGCAGGAACAAAATTCTCTACAACCGTTTCAGGAACAATCATAGGTGTTAGAATTTACGCTTGTGAAGGTGAAAAAGGCGAACATGACGTTGTTATTTGGGATGCAGAAAGCAAAACAATGATAGCAGGTCCTTACAAATGGAACGTAGCAGAACAAAGTGCTTTTGGCTGGATAAGCTTTAAGTTACCCACCGCAGTAGAAATTGAAGCAGGTAAGCAATATATTGTAGCGGTATCTAACTCAACTGATGGATATCATTGTGCATATTACAGACATCAATTTGATGAAGGATATACAAGAGGTAATTTCGTACTTTACGCAGGTAGCGGATTAAACAACACTACCGATATTAATGCAATGCCTGAAAGTGGTTTTGACAATACGAACTACTTCCGTGACGTAGTTTTTGTAGCGGATGAAGAAATTGAAGAACCTGTTACTACAACCATCACTTTTGCAGCAACAAGTGCAGAAGAAGCAAACTATCTTTACGAAAATTCTGCCACAGGTACTGATACCGCAAGCGCTAAGCGTTGGGCAGATAACAATGCCTACTTTATTTATAAGTTGGAATTAGGTAAAGAAATTAAGTCTGCAGTTTTATCTCTGGTTGTTGAAAATCAAGCAAAAATCGAAGTGTCATTTGATGGTGAAACTTGGGTAACGATAGGCAACGCTGTAGAAGAAAACGCAAATGACTGCGGTAAATATTTTGGTAACGTAACTACAACTTTAAACGTAAACGTAACTGAAAACACTGGTGTTATGTATGTAAGATTTTCTGATGCAGACACTTCCGATGGATTTGGTTGTTGCTTGTATAGTTTTAGTTTAGCGGCAATTATTTAGTAATAAATAAAAAAAATAATAGATTTTTAATGAATTGAAAGGGGGCTGAAACAGTCAGCCCCCAAAAAAATATGGTAGAACATACTTTGAAGATAAAAAAATATTTTGTATTGATTTTAACTGCATTATGTACATTTTATTTCTTTTCGTGTGGAGTTGTAATATCTGTCGGTGATGTGTTTACCATAAACTAAACAAACAGTACAAAAGTTATATTTTATTTACTATTTTTGTTATAGTAAAGGAGATTCAAAGTTAAAAAAATGAAAGATACAACTTCAACTTTTTATTTAAACAAAAACGACAATAAAAAAACCGTGTCGCAAATTATTAAAAAAGATGAAAGGACTGCTTGGCTTATTTTGACCCCAATGTTTTTGTGGTGGATAGCGGCGTGCGGTTTTCCTTTACTTTTTGGTTTTGTTTTAGGCTTTTTTGAATGGCGTTCTGTTATTGCTTTACCCAAATTTGTTGGCTTTGATAATTTTATAACGTTTTTTAAAAGTGAAACGTATATGAGAATACTTGGTCAAACCTTATTTTTAGGATTTGGTTCTACTTTTTTGACTGCTTTTTCAGGGCTTTTGATTGCGCTACTTATGTATAGACCAATAAAAATGAGCACACTTTACCGTGCTGTATGGTATATGCCTGCAGTAGTATCAACGGTTGCGGTTACGCAAATTATAAATATAATATTCGACCCTGTTAGCGGTGCGTTAAACTCTTTTATGGAAACTATTGGGAAAGACCCGATAATTTTGGCAACCGACCTTAAGTGGAGTGTAATAGTAATATTTTTATTTTCAGTTTGGAAAGGTGTAGGTGGCTCTGCTATTATATGGCTGGCTGGATTACTTTCTATAGACCGAGTACAGTACGAGGCGGCAGAACTGGATGGAGCAGGCGGATTTCAAAAATTTATTTACGTTACCTTACCAGGTCTTAGACCAATGGCGATATATGTAATCATTACAAGTCTTATTGGTATGCTACAAATTTACGAGCCAGTTGCATTTATAACTAATGGCGCACCATATGGGCAAACTGAAGTTTTGGTGTTGAAAATTATTAGAGATGGCTTTTTTGACTCTGACTTTGGTATGGCGGGGGCATCTTCATTAATACTTGGTGTTGTTGTAACTATTATGTCAGTATCGTTTTACATTTATTCTAATAAAAACAAAGGGGAATAATTATGGCTTTAAACAAAAAAAAATTAAGAGTTCCCGATATCGTTGCATATGTCATCTTGTCGATAGGCGGTCTTATAATGTTATACCCCGTTGTTTACGTATTTTTGGGTGCACTTTATACGGCGAAGGAATTTAATACAACTCAAATAGGTTTCATTCCTTGGCCTAAAGAACCTACGCTTAAAAACTATCAAGCATTATTCTTTGCTTCTGGTGATAAGTGGACAGCAATATATGTTAAAAATTCGCTTTTAAGAACTATTTACGGAACAGTGTTTGCTGTAATTACTTCATTACTTTCAGGTTACGTTTTTGCAAGGTTACGTTTTAGAGGGCGTAACACGGTATTCTTGATCGTATTATCTACGCAAATGATACCTAGTATCGTAGGAACTTTACCAATGTTTTTGGAAGCAAAGTTTTTAAACCTTTACGATACTTGGGGTATATACCTTTTATTAAACGGTGGATTGATAAATGTAATGGGTATGTTTTTAACTAAACAAAGTATAGAAGCTGTGCCAGTTGCTATGGAAGAATCAGCTAAGATAGATGGTGCGGGAACGTTTTGTATAATATTCAGAATTGTGCTACCTCTTATAAAAACTGTTTTAGCATATATAGCAATAACTACTGCTATAGGTATTTGGAATGACTGGTCAACGTCTTTTTATTATACAGACTCTAGGGATTTACAAGTTGTAGCATCAGCGCTTTCAAGGTTAACGGCCTTTGCTGGTCAAGAGGGTGCAATGGTAAATTATCCCGCCATATTGTCTTTTAGTTTATTGCTTACATTACCCAGTATAGTTATTTTTACTATATTCCAAAAATGGATTGTTGAAGGCGTTGCGGCTGCGGGTATAAAAGGCTAAATAAAGAAATTATTATTTCTAACTATTATATAGATTAACAAGGAGAATAATTATGAGAAAACTTTTAAAATATGTTGCATTTGCTTTGTCTTTTACATTATTATTAAGCGCAAGCGCGTGCAACGACCCTAAAGAAGACTATAACAAGGGTAATGATGTTATGACAATAGAAAAAGAACTAAAAACTCCCGCTAAAGAAATTAAGGTTTATACCCCTTATACAGGTGAAACAGGTGTAGCTCAAACTGTTGCAAGAATTTTCCAAGGCGTGATTAATAAAACGCAGCCTAGAGTTTATATTGCGGATAATACATCTTTACGTGGTGTTGACGTATCTTCTATTAGAAAACATATTATTGAAACATACGGAGATGTAGAACTTGTTCCGCAAGTTATGGATACTATTAAAGCTCATCGTGATTTTTCTGTTTTTTGGTCGCTATGGCGTGATTATTCAAATGAGATAGAAAATATTTATATTTTTGACCTTAGCGATGGGTTGCAAGACAGTATGAACGTTGCGGCTATGCTTGCTGGTAGAAATAAAGGTATAGCTGTTACTAAAGATTTATACCTTGATTTGTATTCAGAGGGCTGTATTGGAAATCGTAACGTTATAGACGTTTGTGAAACCTATGGTTTTACTTTTGCACAAGGTACACTTGGTATAAACAAATGGATAGGCGAAAATATGGTAGAAGGATCTAATAAAGAGCTTATTTTTATGCTATACCCTGGTGATAGAGATACTGGTTCTTCAAGCCATCCGGTTATTTACGATTTAGCCGTTGCAGTTGATGGGCTTATTTATTGGATAGACCCGGATTTTGATACCTTTTTAAATGTTCAAAAGAGCATTCTAGACCAGTTTGGAAGCAACGCTCTTGTAATTGGCTGGCCAGGCATTAATATGGAAAGAGCTTATGTAAATTCAATTACCGAATGTGGCAAAAATGTTGTTTGTGCCGATTGGGGGTTCGAAAATGGCTCGGTTGTTTCGGGCTTTGAAAACTATTATCCTACGGAATGTACTACCGTTGTGCCTAAAACGGAAACAGTTCTAAATAATAAAGTTTACGTTGCTTTTACCGTATCTGATGGTGATGCATGGCATTATGCTACTAGAGAACTTCTTGCGTATTGGAATAGTCCTGTAAGGGGAACAGTCCCCATCACTTGGACGATACCTTCGCTGTTTGCTAAATATCATCCCACCTTGCTTGAATATCTTTACGATACAAAAACGCCTATGGATGAATTTATTCAAGGACCTAGCGGCGTAGGGTATATTTATCCTTCAAAAATGAGCGATGATGTATACGATGATTACTTAGAAAAGACAAAGAGCGCATTTGAAAAGACTAAAATTAACATGGTTAACTATTGGGATACTAGCACAACCTACTACACAGCTGATAACGCGCGCTTAAAGGAATATGCTGAAACGGTTAAGCCAGACGCAATTTTCTTAGGTCATGAGCTTAACAATAATGATTATTTTATGATTGGAGACACCGTTTGCATTAATGAAATGGGTGTAAATAGAGGAAGAGGCACGCATACTGCTGAAGAAATAGTTGAGAATATAGATAGAGCGGTATCAATTACCCCTGCAGGTAAACCTGTTTTCGTCGCAGTAAACGTAGAAGCTTGGGGTCAAGGCGTTAATACAATAGCAGAAGCTTATTCAATGCTTCTAGATCGTGAGGATGCGGGTAGATATGAATTTGTTACCTCGGCATCTCTAGTTGGTAAAATACGCAGTTACGAAAAGAATGGAGCAAATGGTACTTTTAGTTCCACCACCACCATTAACAAAATGGAAGTAAGTTATAGAAGTGAAACTGAAAATGCAGTTTTAATTGATGATCACGGCAGTGGTCATAACTCTGAAAAGGGCAATAGATACGCCGATGGTGAAGCTTATTGGATATATAAATTTACTTTTGAAAAACCTATGTCATTCTTAATGTTTAACGCTGTTGTTGGTGAAGAATTTCTCATTAATATTTCCACTGATGGTGTAAATTGGAAGAAGGCTATAGTTTACGGTGGATCTAGAGAGGGGGATAAGTCTTATATTTTTGATGCCATTAAGTTATTGGGCGTTGAAGAAGTAAGCACCATTTATGTTAGATTTGAAGATGCTGTTAAAACTAATGGTTTCGGTTGCTCTCTTACCTCATTAAAGCTATATTATTATTAAAACTCATTCACTTCATTCAGTTTAAAAATTGGATGAAGTGCTTGTCATATTAATAAAAAAGGCTTAGAGCCAAAAAATAAAGGAGAAAATTATGAAAAAGAACTTTTTACTTACAGTATGTCTATGTGTGCTATTTGCTGTTTTTGCATGTAGTTGTACGGAGATAACACCCTCTACTTCAGGCGATGATCCAACTCATACATCATCAAGTGAAAGTACAACACCTCAAGGACCTGAATTAGTTTCAATTGAAATTGACGTTCTTCCTGCAACAATTTATTATGGGTTAAACGATACTCCCGCTTGGCAGGGTATTAGAATTCTTGCAAGATATGATGATGGAACTACAAGTATTATTCCTTTTGTAGATTGTGAGTTTTCTGAGGTTGATTTTTCAACTTATGGTATAAAAACAGTAACGGTTTCATATCAAGGCTGTTCTACACAGTTTGAAATATATGTTATGGAGGGTGTTGAATTTGTACCCAATAGTGATACTGAAAAACCTTATTTGTTTGAAAATATCAGTGGCATAGGCAGTGTTAATGACCGTTTTGCCGATGAAAAGGCTTATTGGACTTATAAGTTTATATCCGGAGAGGGCAAAAAGTTTTTAAGCGCAAATATCGAAATGACTATTAGAAACGAGTACGTTGTTGCAGTTTCTTTTGATAACGTTGATTATACTGTCATTGCAGAAGGTGCAACGGGTGCAAATAGGGTTGATTTCGCTACTATCAACGTAAACCTTGATGAGTTTGTTAATTTTGAAGAAAACACGGGTGCACTTTACATTAAATTTTATGATGGCGTTAACACTGATGGTTTTGGTGCAAGTATGTCTGCATTTTCTATTTATTACCTTACCGAAGAATATGAGGGTGGAGTTACCGAATATGCAAAAAAGACAATTACCTTTGCAGCAACAAGTGCGGATGAGGCACAGTACCTTTATGAAAACTCAAAAACTGGTATTAATAATGAAGAGTCTAAGCGTTGGGCAGATAACGATGCATATTTTATTTATAAGCTAGAACTTGGTAAAGAAATTAAGACTGCAGTTTTATCTCTCGTTGTTGAAAATCAAGCAAAAATCGAAGTATCATTTGATGGTGAAACTTGGGTAACGATAGGCAACGCTGTAGAAGAAAACGCAAATGACTGCGGTAAATATTTTAGTAACGTAACTACAACTTTAAACGTAAACGTAACTGAAAACACTGGTGTTATGTATGTAAGATTTTCTGATGCAGACACTTCTGATGGATTTGGTTGTTGCTTATATAATTTCTCTATAGAAGCTCAAGTAGTTCCTTTTGATGGAGATGACAATGTGTCTACAGATCCCATAGATGGAATTATTACCTTTGCAGCAACAAGTGCAGAAGAAGTAAGTTATCTTTACGAAAATTCGAACACCGGTATTGATACCGAAAGTGGTAAGCGTTGGGCAGATAACAACGCCTACTTCATTTATAAGTTGGAACTAGGTAAAGAAATTGAGACTGCAGTTTTATCTCTCGTTGTTGAAAATCAAGCAAAAATCGAAGTATCATTCGATGGTGAAACTTGGGTAACGATAGGCAACGCTGTAGAAGAAAACGCAAATGACTGCGGTAAATATTTTAGTAACGTAACTACAACTTTAAATGTAAACGTAACTGAAAACACTGGTGTTATGTATGTAAGATTTTCTGATGCAGACACTTCCGATGGATTTGGTTGTTGCTTATACAACTTTTCAGCAACATTAACTTGTTAAAATAACATTATTGTATTAAAAAATAAAAAAGGAAACAGTATTATGAAAAAGATATTATCATTAATTTTAGTTGCTATGTTTGCCTTTTCTTTAATTGCGTGTGATAACGGCAGGGATAGTGCAAGTTCTGATGGAACCGAACTTTCTGTTCTTCTAGATACGGCTGTAACAGCATTCGGTTTTGAAACCGATATTCAAGCAGGTATTGATGAAATGAAACAATCCATCGAAGAGGGTTATACTGAAGATACTCCTGCTCAGAGAATGATTATTAAGAACACTGAAATAATGCGTGACTGGGCAATAGAAAAAGGCGTTGTCCTAAATGGTAAAAACTGGGGATGGGCGGATTCACTCACTAACAAATTGCAATCAGCATTCCTAGCTCAAGATACCCCTGATATCATTAATGGTGAAACACAAATGAAAGGTTTTGCTCAAAGGGGCTACCTCAAACCTTTTCCAGACGACCTTGCTCAGTTTGTTAAAGAAAACTGCTTTTCTTTTGCGTATTCTGATATGATGTTTGATGGGAAAATTTATGGTATAAGCCTTGCTCCTAGTGTGACAATACTTATGTGGAATAAGAATTTACTTAGAGAATGTGGTATTTCAGAAGCGATTATAGAAAATGGACCTAAAGACTGGGCGGAATGGGAAGCCACCATGCAAACCATAAAATCTAAGGGTAAAAATGCAGGTGGTGTTTACACTGGTTCGGGTAATGTGAACTATGGTGCGTTTTTAAGAAGTGGAACATTAATGCTTGGTAGTGGTGGTGGTTTTGCCGATGAAAACGGAGCACCAAATGTGGCGTCAGCAGAGAATATAGAAGCGTATGAATTTATACGAAGAATGGCAAATTATAACAAAGCTGGTATGCTTAATGCTACGAATGAAGATTCTTACTTCTCTTACTTTAAAACTGGCAATATGGCATATTATGTAGACGGCACTTGGGCTGTGCATGATGCTCAATATTTAGATTTTGATACTGGTTATTGCATTATGCCAAATAAGGACGGCACAGGTGGAGGATCTACTATGATGATTGGATGCGCATATCTTAGTGTTCCCATTTATGCAAAAAACCCAGACCTTGCTTGGGATCTTATAAGACTTCTCTTAAGTGAACAAATTCAAACTAATCTTGCAAAAGGAGGATTGCGTTTCTCTGCACTTGCTTCATCGGCTCAAACAGTATATTCAGACACCGCGTCAGAATACTATAAAGAGTTCTTCGCAGGATATAAAATCCTAACACAATATGCTATAACACAAGATGTAAAGGGATTGCCTGCGTTTACGATGAACAACGGCAAACTTTCAGAACTTTGGGGTTCAGTAGGCAATTTACTTGGCAAGCTAACTGATAGTAAGAATTCAACAGATATTTCAGTTCTTGCTCAAGATGCTCAAAACTCAATGATGACACAATGGAACAAAGGATAATAAAAAAAATTTTTAGGTAATAAAAATGATGCAGTTATTTAAACGGGCTAAAGCGACTATGAGTGAACTTAAAAAACGTTGCATTGCCCAAAGAACATCTATTGATAACATATTTGTGAAGCCCGCGAAATATAAAGCGGGCTCAGATATGCCCATTTTAGATGATAGCTTTACACCTATAACAAAGAATGATTTTTGGGGTGGTCAATGTGATAGCCATGCTTGGTTTTATTTTAAGTTTGCTGTTGAAAAAACTGATGCTAATACATATAGTGCGCTTGAAATAATTACAAATTGCTCTCATGAGGATGCAGCGACAAGCCCACAATTTTTACTTTATCTAAACGGCAAAATATACGGAGGAGATAATAACCACTGTATATATCCATTAAAGGAAGGAGAATATGAGGCTTTTGTTTATGGATATACAGGGATGAAGATTGATAAAAGATTGACTTTCACGCCTTTTATTACAGTTTTTAATGAAGACGTGGAGCAACTTTATTATGATTTAATAGTTCCCATAGATCTTCTTGAAATTTCTAGTGAAAATTCTCTAGCGTATGCTGAAATATTAAGATATGTAAACTCTGCTATAAATCTTCTAGATTTACGTCAGAATTCATCTGGATTTATCAAAAGTGTAAACGAGGCTAGAAATTATTTAAAACGTGAGTTTTACGAAGGATATTGCAAAAAAACAAGTCCTACTGTAACCTGTGTTGGGCATACGCATATAGACGTTGCTTGGTTGTGGTCAGTTGCACAAACAAAGGAAAAGGCGCAAAGGTCATTTGCAAATATGCTCGAACTTATGCGTAAATATCCTGACTTCACGTTTATGTCATCTCAGCCTGTGCTATATAAATTTGTTAAAGAGGAAGCACCTTTTCTTTATTCTCAAATCAAGCAGAGAGTTGACGAGGGGAGGTGGGAACCAGAAGGTTCAATGTGGCTTGAACCTGATTGCAACCTTATTTCGGGTGAAAGTATTATTCGCCAAATTTATTTTGGTAAAAAGTTTTTTAAGGAAGAGTTCAATAGGGATAATACTATCCTATGGCTTCCCGATACTTTTGGTTTTCCAGCATCTCTTCCGCAAATTTTTGTAAAAAGTGGCATTAAAAATTTTGCAACTACTAAGATAAATTGGAATGACACAAATGATTTTCCTTATGATGCTTTTTCTTGGCAAGGTATTGATGGAAGTAAGATTGATAGCTATATTGTTTCGGCACAAGATTATAGTGAAAAATTTAATAGGTATACAACTTACATAGGAGAAGGAACTCCTTCTCATGTTAAAGGAACGTGGGATCGTTATAGACAGAAGGATCTTTCTGATGATGTTCTTTTAGCTTATGGCTACGGCGATGGAGGAGGTGGGGCAACATATGAATTTTGCGAAAAGTTAAAA
Source organism: Christensenellaceae bacterium (assembly GCA_045596285.1). Lineage (GTDB taxonomy): Bacteria > Bacillota > Clostridia > Christensenellales > Borkfalkiaceae > HGM11416. Next base: position 9,992 of record JAZOCA010000004.1, read on the forward strand.
AGACTTGAGTATGGTATTCCAGGCTGTCCAACCGTTCAAATTGGGACTATTTCAGAATTTTTTGCACGGCATAACGCTAAGTGTAAAGGTAAGAAAAAACCCGTATGGATGGGCGAACTCTATCTTGAATTCCATCGTGGCACATACACATCAATGGCAAAAAACAAACGTAATAATAGAAAAGCTGAATACCTTTTAGGTAACATTGAGCTATTTGGTGTTATTAGCAATATTTTGAATGGTGAAGGATATCCTGTTGAGCAGATTCGCGAATGCAGGGAATTGCTTATGTTGAATCAATTCCACGACATTTTGCCAGGCAGTGCAATTCGTGAAGTATACGAGCAGTCGGATAAAGATTACGAAGAATTGTTTTTGAATGCAAACAATATGCTTAGTTCGATTACAAACTCTTTGACTAAATCAAAAATTACTGCTTTTAATCCTACCTCTTATGATTTTACTGGTGATGTTTTAACTGAGAAAGGGTACGCTTATCTACAAAAAGTTCCTGCGCTTGGTTTTTGTTCCGTTTCGCCTATAATTAATAATAGTATTGTTGCTACGGAGAATTTACTTGAAAATGATTTTTTAAGGGTTACATTTAATTCAAATAGCGATGTTGTTTCTATTTACGATAAAAAACAAAAAAGAGAAGTTCTTGCCGATAATGATAAAGGATGTCGCATAGTTGCATATGATGATTATCCGTTTAACTTCGACGCTTGGGAAATTAAGGAGTATTATAAGGAGAAATCCTACGAATTGACTGAACTCATTAAGTCTGAAACAGTTGTTGAAGGAAATAGAACAGGCAAAAAAACTGTGCGCAAATATCTCAATTCTATTATCGAACAAACAGTTTGGTTGTATCAGAATAATGGGTATTTAGATTTTGAGACTGAAATTGATTGGAAAGAGGAACATACAGTTTTAAAGGCAGAAATACCTTTAGATATCAATTGTACTAAAGCTACTTGCGATATTCAATTTGGAACGACAGAAAAGAGCCTTAGCAAAAATACTTCGTGGGATAAAGCACGCTTTGAAGTATGCGCTCATAAGTTTGTTGACTATTCCGAAGCTGATTATGGCGTCGCTATTATGAATGATTGCAAATATGGTTACGGATTAGATTATAAAAATATATCCTTAACGCTTTTAAAATGTGCAACTTCACCAAACGAAAATGCAGACAAAGGTAAGCATTATTTTAAATATGCTATATATCCGCATGTTGGTAATTGTGCTGATTCTAATGTTACTAAAGTTGCTTTACAATATAATAACCCTGTATTTGTATTAAACAAAAATGATTTTAACAAAGAGAATGAAAATGCTAATTTAGTTAATTTATCTGCAGAGAATATTGTAATTGAAGCCGTTAAGCAAGCTGAAGATGGTGAAGGTTTTATTTTAAGAGTAGTTGAAGAACATTGCAAGAGAAAGGATGTTTCATTTGAATTCATGCGCGAAATTGAAACTGCTTTTGAATGTGATATGATGGAAAACAATCTAATGTCGCTTGATGTTGATGACAATAAATTAAAAATGTCCTTCAAGCCTTTTGAGATAAAAACATTAAGGGTTAAGTTCAAAAACAATTAAACAATTGATTAGTTAAAAGTTTAGTGAAACATCTTCTTTTAGAAATATCATTGTAATTGTGGTTATGGAGTATACTAGTTGTTTATTACTACTTTAGTAATAATGGGAAGTATGTTTGGTGTAAAGATGATCGAGTACAGCTCCCTAAAAAAGCAACTAGTATACATTTTTTATTAGAGTGTGCCTCGGTATAATTAATAATTTTATACAGTAGTAGGCTGGGAGTAATTAATAAAATAAATAAGGATGAAATTTATGGAAATCGAAAAACTATATCCAGTCTGTAAAGATTATGTTTGGGGCGGTAATAAGTTAATCTCAGAATATGGAAAAAAAACTAATGCAACTATTTGTGCCGAGAGCTGGGAGCTTTCTTTGCATAAAGATGGACCTACTTGTATTTCAAATGGTAAACCACTTTTAGAAGTATTAACCAAGGAAGAAATTGGTACTAATGCTAGTGAATTTGAATTTTTTCCATTACTTATAAAACTGATTGATGCAAAACAAAATTTATCCGTTCAGGTTCACCCTTCTGACAGTTATGCTTTAAAACATGAAAATTCTTTCGGAAAAACTGAAACTTGGTATATTGTTGAAGCAGAAGAAGGCGCTGGTATTTACCTTGGTTTTAAACAAGACGTTACAAAAGAGGAATACGAAAATGCTATTAAAGAGAACCGCCTAACTGATCTTCTTAATTTTTACGAAGTGAAAGCTGGCGAATGTTATTTTATTCCGTCAGGTACTATTCACGCCATAGCAAAAGGCTGTTTAATATGTGAAATTCAGCAAAACAGCAACCTTACCTATCGCGTTTACGACTACGGTCGCGGAAGAGAATTACACCTTGAAAAGGCGCTTGCAGTAACCAATTTGAAAAAACATGAAAATAAAACCTTAAGTGGTGATAATCTCGCTATAAGCAAATATTTCACCGTTAAAAAACTTTCTTCTTTTACTCAACCGCTCAAAACAGACGGTAAAACTTTTCAATGTTTAACTTGTGTTAAAGGCTCAGGAGAAATCGAAGGAATGAAAATATGCAAGGGCGATAGTTTCTTTGTTCCTGCAAATTACGGCGAGTATACGCTTTTAGGAGATATGGAAATAATTTTAACAGAAGTCCGCAAGTATTATATAGGAATAGACCTTGGCGGTACGTTTATAAAGGGTGGAATCGTAGATGATGGAGGAAGAATTGTTTTTGAAACAAAAGTGCCTACAGAGAGCGAGAAAGGCCCATTTGGCGTTACGCAAAACATTGCTAAACTTTGCAAAATTCTACTTGAAAACTGTAACCTTACAACCGATGATATAGTAGGCGTTGGTATGGGCGTTCCGGGTATGATAGATAGCCAAAAAGGTGAAGTAGTTTACTCTAACAATTTAAAATGGGAACACTTTTTTATCGCTGAAGAATTAAAAAAACTAATCTCGCTTCCCGTAAAAATTGCAAATGATGCAAACGTTGCGGCTCTTGGTGAAAGTAAGTTTGGTTGCGGCAAAGAATATAATAACACAGTTATGCTAACTCTAGGAACGGGTGTTGGCGGTGGGGCTGTTATTAATGGCAAATTATTTGAAGGGAATTGTTCGGCTGGCACAGAATTTGGACATAGCGTTATAGTTGCAAATGGAGAACAATGCACTTGTGGCAGGAAAGGGTGCTTAGAGGCATATACATCCGCAACTGCGTTAATCCGTGATACAAAACGTGCAATGATAAATAATAGAGATAGCAAAATGTGGGAAATTTCTGACATAGAGAAAGTAACAGGTAAAACTGCTTTTGATTACGCTAATGATGATGAAAGTGCAAAAGGTGTTGTAGATAACTATTTAGAAAAACTGGGTATTGGAATAACTAACATTGCAAATGTGTTTCGCCCAGAAGCAATAATTCTTGGTGGTGGTGTATGCGCACAAGGAGATAATTTAGTTAAGCCTTTACAATCATATTTAAATGAACAAATATTTGCTGGTAACAAAGGACCAAAAGTAAAAATATTAATTGCAACTCTTGAAAACAGTGCTGGGATTCTTGGGGCTTCAGCTCTTTGGAGAGATTAAAAAATATAAATGTAACACAAAAAAAGCCGAGTGGATTAAAAAATCCGCCCGGCCTTTTGTTTTGTAGGTATATTATATAATAAGGAAAGGAATAAAAATATTTTTTAGTTTTTCTAAAAATATCGGCATATAAAAAATTTATAAAAATATTTCACCAAAATTTCACAAAAAAATTCAAGTTTTTGCCAAAAAATTTTGAGTAAAAAAAATCGCTGAAAAAATTTCACCAAAATTTCACATAAAATTATTAAAAATCAAGCAAAATTTACTACAAAAACAGTAAAATCAATGAAAATATTACTTGTTTAAAAAAATAAAAAAAGGGCTAAAAAGCCCTCAAATCAATATATAGTATAAAAAAAGAACATTGCCTACCACATATTGGGGTTCGACAATGTTCAGTTTGGTGCCCCATA
>JAZOCA010000005.1:0-9885 GCA_045596285.1 Christensenellaceae bacterium
GTTTACTTCTGATAGAGAAAACTACGTTAAGGTTAAAGATTTAGGGAGTGAAGCGGACTTCTTTACCTTCCAAAGAATAACTAACCCCACCGTCGATATAGTTCCCTCGCATAGGGTGATTGAAGAGCATATTAGAAGATACGGTGCAGATTATCGGTTTGAAGTGGCTAAAAACCCCATAACGGAACTTCAAAACAGAAGGAAAGATAACACGGACGTTGGAAGAAAACCTAACGCCGCAGAATCATCGTCCTTCTATTGTAACGATTAAATCAAAAGGTCGGCGAGTGCCGACCTTTTTTTACCATATAAACGTAAAATTTATCTAAAACCATAGACTTTTTTTATAAAAGGTGTTATCATTAAACAAATTTCGTTGTCACTTCTTAGTATATGGAGGGAATAGTGCTGATGGATTATAAGAGATTCGGAGTTATGCTGGACGTTTCGCGAAATGCGGTTATGCGGGTTGGCGAAGTAAAACGTTTTATGAACACAATAAAAAAACTGGGTTATAATGCGTTAGGGTTATACCTTGAGGAAACTTATGAAATAACTGGAGAACCTTATTTTGGGTATCTTCGTGGAAGGTATTCCTTAAAAGAACTAAAAGAAATAGACGCTTACGGACAAGAGATAGGAATGGAAGTTATCCCTTATATACAGACGCTAGCGCACCTTAACGGCTTAACTCGTCACAAAGTGTACGAGGATATTTTCGATATTGACGAGATTCTTTTGATAGGCGAACCAAAAACGTACGAGTTGATAGAAAAAATGTTTCAAACCTGCGCGGAGTGTTTTTCCTCTAGAGTTATAAATATAGGTATGGACGAGGCGTTTAACGTTGGCTTAGGCAAGTATTTGAAAAAACACGGATTTAGTGATAGATACGAGATTTTGCTCCGTCACTTAAACAGAGTGGTTGAACTTGCTACTAAATATGGCTTTAAGCCAAATATGTGGAGCGATATGTTTTTCCGTATTGCTTGCGACGATTATGTTCCTACAGATATTCCCGAATCGGTAAAGAGCCTCGTTCCTAAAGGAGTTGGTTTAGAATATTGGGATTATTATCATAAAGACAAAGATTTTTATGACAAAATGTTTAAGTCTCATAAAGAGTTTGATAATGAAATATTCTATGCGGGTGGTGCGTGGTGTTGGCATGGTTTTGCACCCCTTGCGGGACAATCTCTTAGAACTATGTTGCCTGCTATGCAGAGCGTTCTGGAAAATGGCATAGAAAACGTTATGATCACTATGTGGGGTGACGGCGGGCGAGAGTGTTCTGTAAATTCACTATTGCACGTTTTATATACGATAAGACAGTACGCAGACGGTAATTATGACGCAAAAAACATTAAGGAACAGTTTGACGCATTGACGGGACTAAATTACGACGCATTTATGACGCTCGATTTGTTAAATCTTTTTGATTATAACGAAATAATGGGTGAACCTCATAACCCTTGCAGAGTGTTACTATATTCTGACGTTTTTATGGGATATTTTGATAAAAATCTTCAAAACAATGGTGCAGTTAAATACACAGAGTATCTTGAAAAAATCAAAGAGGCGAAAAAGACTGCGGGTGAGTATGCGTATATTTTTGATTTTATTGAAAAATTATGTGCCGTTTTATCGTTAAAAGCAGAAATGGGATTAAAACTCCGCACTGCTTATAAGGCGGGGGATAAGAAAAAACTTAAAAATCTATCGAAAGAGATAGCGAAAACGATAGATAGAGTTAAAGAATTTCATCAATCGTTTTACTATTTGTGGCACAAAGAAAATAAGCCTTACGGCTTTGAAATTCACGATGCTAGACTCGGAGGACTCGTAATGAGATTGGCAACTTGTCATGATAGATTAGAAGAGTATTTAAAAGGAGAGGTTCAAAATATTCCTGAGTTAGAGGAAGAGATTTTAGACTTTGATGATGGAAAACTTTTAAGACATCATTCATACAGCGACATAATTTCTTTATCTAGGATGTGAATAAAAAATAAAGAACGTTCTGAGTTTTTCAGAACGTTCTTTATTTTAAGATTTGTCTTTTTTGCTGTTGCGGAACTTGGCTGGTGGACATTTAAAATGCTGCTTAAACAACTTATTAAAGTAAGAAAGTGATGAAAAGCCGCATTCTTGCGCAATATCATAGAGAGAACTACTCGTTAGTTTAAGTAGGTTTGCCGCGTAATTTAGCCTTAATTTATTTATATATTCCGTTAGCGAAACGTGCATATGCTTTTTAAAGGTGTTGCAAATATGGCTCTTACTATAATTAAAGTTAGAAAAGATATATTCCGTACCTTTTTTTAACACGTGGCGCATATTGAGTTTTTGAATGATTTGGTTAACGAGAAGCGGATAGTCGTTTTCCGTCTGCATTAACGGTTTGTTGTGGTAATACAACAAAGAGACGAGAATTGTTTTAGCGGAGATAAGTTTTGCACTAGTATTGTCGTTTGGGATTAAAGAATATTCTGCGATTCGCTGCTCGAACATATCTATCGTTTCGATAGGAAGATTAGTCTTAAACGGCAGAAAATTCTTGTGATAAGACTTTAACAATTCGGGATGCAAAAATTCCAGCACTGACTCGAAAAATTTAGACTGAAAAATTATATCGCGGTGAAAAGAAAGGCAGTTGTTGTCCCTAACGTAAACGTGCTTATCTTGTGGGCGCAAAAAAATTACGTCACCAGCGTTTAAATCCATTGGCTGTTCGTTCACGTAATGAGGGAGATGTCCGTCAACAACGTAACAAATTTCATAAAAAGAGTGGTCGTGATAGTTGACGTCACCCGAATTTATCATATGTGAATTCAGTACTGAAGTGTCGTCAGACATATTGTCTTCAAGATGAATTACTTGATTAAATAGATTGTTTTTCATAGCCATATTATATATTGACGTAAACTTGATGTCAAATATTTTTTAATAAAAAGTCTAGTTTTTTGGGCGTATTTTTAAAAACATAACAATAGAGAGCATTTTTACAGTGAAATTGAATATTGACAAGTTTTTGCCTCAGTTGTAAAATTAAAGGGAAGAAAAACGATGGATAATTGTTATGCTGGATTGATGTTTTTCGGATGGCAAAAATTCATCTTTAAAAAATGGGATATATCCCATATCCATTTCTGCAGAAATGGATAGTTTCTTTGTTGGAAATATTACGCACATTGCGTATTTAGAAAAAATATTTATAGGAGCAAGAAATGAAAAAGAACTTAAGATTTATCAGTGTTTTGATTGCGGTAATTTGTTTGACGGCGTTCGCATTTACCGGATGTGGACCTACTGCTACTTCAACCGTAACTGAACTTAGAGTCTGGAACTACGACGGCGGCGTTGGGCACGAATGGCTAGACGAAGTTATTCAGCGTTTTGAGGCTGAGCACGCTACTTCCGTTTACGAGGAAGGTAAACAAGGTGTAAAAATAACTCCGCTTAATACCAAGGATACCAACCAGCTTAACAACATTAAGAATGCTAACCACAGCGTTTATTTTGCGCAAGGCATTCGTTATAACGGTTTGCAAGCTGACGGAACTTTATTAGATATTAGCGATCTCGTTGACGACACTTTGCCTGGTGAAGACAAGACCATAGAATCTAAACTTTCAGAAAACACCAAAGCGGCTCTAAGCGCGCAAGGTGGTTATTACGTGCTTCCGCATTATCAATCATTCAACGGCGTGGTTTATAACAAAACCGTTTTTGATGAATACGGATTGTATCTTGATCAAAACTCAAAGCCGGTTAATTATGAGAACCGCGCGGATAAATCTTTAAGATCTGTTGGACCTGACGGAATTAAAGGCAGTGACGACGACGGCTTGCCCTCGTCTATAGAGGAGTTTGGAATTCTTTTAGAATATATGGTTGACTCTTCTATTATTCCTTTTATATGGGCAGACGGTAACAACAAGAGTTATCAGATGGCTTTAACCAACGCGCTTTGGTTGAACCTCGAAGGTTACGACGGTGCGATGGCGAACTTTACTTTTAATTCTAACGGAACAACTTCTAGAATAGTTACCGAGTATAATGCAGACGGTACTCCTAAAACGGTTGTTGAAAAAGAGATAACCAAGGAAAATATTTGGGAAGTTTATCAGCAAGAATCAAGATATTACGCACTTGAGATGTCTGAAAAGGTGTTCAGCAACGAAGATTATTATCACAAGTATTCGACTTCTTCAACGAACTCTCAAACTTTGATTCAGCAAACTTTCCTTGAAAGTAACTTTACTGGTGAAAAACCCATCGCTATGATGCTTGAAGGTTCTTATTGGCTCAACGAAGCTAAAGCTGCTAACAAGTATCAAGAAGCAGTTGGAAATTACGCTGGTGTTGCTGACCTAGAATTTAGAATGATGCCGCTACCAATTATAGCGAAAGGCAGTGTTAAAGAGGGTGAAGGAAGACAGCCCGTACATCTCGATATGTTGTCTTCTTATGCTTTTATCAATGCAAACGTAACCAGTAAGCACGGTGAAGGCGTTGCTAATCTTGCAAAAGACTTCTTGAAATATTGCTATACTGATATTTCTCTCGCTAAGTTCACCGAAAAGAGCAACGTTACGAAAGACGTTAGTTATGATTTATCAGACAAACAATATAACGATCTTGGTAGCTTTGCAAAATCTGTATGGGATGCAAAGAAGAACGACAAAGTATTAGTTCCTATTTCCGGCGAGGCAGAATTCGTTAAAAATCCATCTGAGTTTACTATGTTCTCTGACTTAGTATTGTGGAAAACGACTGCAGGTGACGGAACGCCTTATCCTTACACGGGATTCCACAGTATGGGACTCTCTGCGGGAGAATACTTCAAGGGGCTCCAAAAAACTCAGGAATGGTGGAATAAATTAAAACATTAAAGACTATCAAATACACACGGAAAAGACTTTCCGTGTGTATAAAACTATAAAAATATGGGCGTGATTATATGATGAAATTAAGTAAAAAAGAAAGAAACAGAAGATTGTTCTATGCAAGCGTAGTAGCGTTACCTATAATACAATTCTTGATTTTCTACGTGGTAGTAAACTTGCGTTCGTTTTTGTTTGCTTTTCAATCGTACGATGATATTGCAGGATATTCAATCGTTTGGTTTAAGAATTTCGAGGAGATTTTTAACAGCTTATCAACAAAGGAAGGGCAGGTACTCGTAGATTCGGCAAGGAACTCGTTGGTGCTTTATTTGTTCACTTTGATAATCGGTTCGGGCGGGGCAGTTCTTTTTTCAAATTATATCTATAAAAAGAATTTTGGAAGTAAATTTTTCCAGGTAGTTTTATTTTTACCACATATTATTTCCGGCGTAGTTTTGATGACCGTTTATAAATTCTTGCTTGATCAGGGTATTCCACAACTTGGTGAAATGTTGGGACTAAAGATTAAACCGCTTTTAGATAATTATGAAGATCATTTTAAGTTGGTTTTAATCTTTCAACTTTGGATGGGTTTTGGTACTCAAGTTCTTATGTATACTAGCACGATGAGTGGCATATCACCATCCGTTGTCGAATCTGCTCAGCTTGACGGAATAACTCCTTTCAAAGAACTTATTTATATTACTTTGCCTATGATTTATCCGACGTTCGTAACGTTTATCACCGTCGGTGTTGCGGGACTCTTTACTAACCAAATGTCTTTGTATAACTTCTACGGCAATAACGTAAATAAAAAGGCGTGGACTCTTGGTTATTACTTGTTTAGGGAAACTCAGGTAGCAAGTATGCCGCCGGATATAAGCAAATATCCTAAGATTTCAGCGTTAGGTCTTTTGTTTACTCTTATTGCAGTGCCGATTACTTTCTTGGTTAAACGCCTTATGGAAAAATACGGACCTAGCGTAGACTAAGGGGGTGTGGAAATGGAATTACGAAAAGAAAAGAAAAAGATTAGTTTTAATCTCTTTAATACCATAATTTTAATAGTTTTAGTTGCATACGCGCTCATTTTGTTCTTCGCTCTTTATTGGATGGCTACCGCGGCACTTAAAACTGATAAAGAAATCGTTTCGGGCAACTTTTTCGGTTTGCCACAAGACTGGAGGTTTGAGAATTTCGCCAAGGCTCTTAACGTGTTTGAATATCAAACTCCTGAAGGTGAAATCGTTAAACTTTTTCCGACTATAACTTCTTCGGGGTTTGATTGCGGCATAATTCTTAACACGCTTTTATATACGATTGGCGGCGCGTTCTTCGCGACGATTGTTCCTTGTTTTGTTTCTTACGTGGTTGCAAAGTTTGATTATAGAATTAGTAGAATCCTTTATGGAACTGTAATTGTAACGATGATTTTGCCAATTGTCGGTAACTATCCCTCAATGGTAAACGTTATGTACGAACTTGGTATTTACGATACGTTTGTGGGTAACTGGTTGCAAAAAGCTAACTTTTTAGGAATGTACTTTTTGATTTTCTTTGCAGCGTTTAAGTCTTTGCCAAACGACTATATGGAGGCGGCTTATATCGACGGTGCATCTGAATGGCGAGTGTTGCTAGATATTATGTTCCCGCTCGTTAAAACGATATTCTTAAGTATTATGCTTATTCACTTCGTGGATATATGGAACGATTATCAAACGGTTTTGTTATACTTACCGTCACATCCGACTATCGCGTTCAGCGTTTATATGAGGGCTACTTCAACCGAATCAGGCTCTGCCGGTACGGAGATTAAAATGGCTTCTTGTATGATAATGGTTGTACCGACAGTTTTGATATTCATCTTATTCAAAGATAAACTTATGGGTAATTTATCTATGGGTGGAATTAAGGGGTAAAATATGATTAAATCTAGATTGCATAAGGTTATATTTATAGCGGCTTTATTCGTCGTTTTGGCGGCGTGTGCGTTCGCTTTGACGATGCAGCCAAAAACAATAACCGTCAATGCTGAAAATCTCAACTTCGATAAAGAGATTTCTTCGCAGTACGCGCTGGGAGACGTTTTTATTCCGCCAACAGCGAAAATTGTTTACGGCGATAAAGAATACCAGGCGAGCGTTAGTTCAGTGACTTTTCCAGGAGGAAGGTCTTATAAATCTGACGATTACGTTTTGTCTTTCCCTGGCGAATATTCCGTTAATTACACTGCGCGCGCAGGCTCGAATATCGTAGTTAGTAGCGTAGGTTTTAGCGTTTATGCAAACGCATATTCAGTTAATAGTGCTAACTCTTCCGCGTATTACGGAAGTATTGATAACACCGATGCATCGGGCGTTGCTTTAACTGATGAAAATGGTGAAAAAATTACGACTTCAGGCATTATCGTAAGTCTTGCTGCGGGCGATAAGTTCACTTACAAAAAACCTATCGATCTTAGAGGAAAGACTAAACTTGATAATATTTTGTCATTGTATTCTTTGCCTGAAATCATTGGTAAGGCTGACGCGAGAATATTAAAAGTAAGGCTTACCGATGCGTACGACGCAAATAATTACGTTGAAGTTGTTACTTACGGCAACTACGGCGACGAGGACGAAAAGAACGGCTTAGCGTTGTATTCAGCGGCAGGCGCAAACGGTCAACCTTTAACTGGGCTACATTTCTATGCAAATTCTAATGAGAGAACTTTTACTTATCAAGGTCAACTTTATACGCATAACAAGAACGTTTCATACAACTCGGCTAACGGTTATCCTTCTTTTGAATATTCATTAGCGGCAAGAAAAGGATATGGAGCAGGGGGATATACGGTGTCAATGAACTATGCGGAAAAACAGATATTCGGTTGCAAAACCATATCTCCGTCAAGCAACGGTATGATCGTTGACTTAGACGAGCCGTTGTTCTTTGATAATTTATGGGACGGTTTTACTACTGGCGAAGTTTATTTGAGTGTTAGTGCAGACAACTACGTTGGAACTTCATTTTCGTTTATCATCACGAATATTTTAGGTGAAGATCTTACGAAAAACACCTTCTTGGATCAGATTGCACCGAAATTAGACGTTGATACTCCAGAGGAAGTGCCAGCAGCTATAGTTGGTAAACCGTATAAACTCTTCAGTGCTACTTCGGTTGACGATATTGACGGCGTTGCAGACGTCGCTACCGTCGTTTATAGAAATTATTATTCTTCAAACCCTGTTATGGTTAACGTTAAAGATCAAGCGTTTATACCGACTGAAAAGGGAATTTACACTATAATCTATAAAACTTTAGATAAGTCTGGAAACGTCAATACGATAAACGTTAACGTTGAGGCTAAAGTAAAGAGCGATTTAGGTATAGATTTTAATATAGCACAAACGCAGTTTAAGGCGGGAGATTTAATAAATCTTGCTAAGCCTATCGTTACTGGAAACGACGGCTCGTATAAACTAACGGTAAACGTTATATTAAACGGTAGCAAAACTCAAATTTTCCCTGATGAAAACGGTGAATATTTCTATCAATGTATGCAGTCTGGCGAATACGTCGTTGAATATTCTTGTACTGATTATAACTCGAGCGTTAATGAAACTTATGAAATTACCGTTCAAAATAATCAAACACCAATATTTACTACTGAAGTTAATTTGCCACCCGTTTTTGTAAACGGAGTGGAATATGAATTGCCTAGTCATATTGGATACGATTTTTCAACTGGAAACGCTAGGGAAGTAAATGCAAAAATATATTATTCGTTTGACGGCGGGGAATACGTAGAATATAGTCAAGCGAAAAAACTTAAAGTAGACGCTAAAGAATGCGTAAACGTTAAATATTCTTTAGGTAGCCACGCAGATTCAAACAAAGAATATGCAATTAGCGTTACTGACGTTGGAATAAACGAAGGGAAATATAATAGAAGTAAGTATTTTTACGGTAAGGACTTTGACGTCCTTGCAGCGGATGATTCTGTGAGTTACACAACGGTATCCGACGATGCTAAGTTAACTTTCGTTAATAAACTTTTAACTACGGATTTTTCGTTAAAATATCAACTTAAAGACACTGATTTTGCTAAGGTGATTTTCACGTTTACCGACTGCGCAGATAGTAGCGAAAAACTAACGTTCTCGATGAGAGAAAAAGATGGCGGATCGTACTATTTATCTATCAACGGCAATCCTGAAACGATAGTAAGTAAATCCATCAACGATTCTAGCATCCTGTCTTATAAAGACGACGATAAAGTTTTAACCGTTAGTGGACTCTCATACGAACTAGAGGACTTCAGCGGGTTTAGCAGTAAATTGGCTTGGCTCGATATAACCTTTATCGACAACGACTTTGCTACTATTGTCGTTTCGGAAATTAACGGACAGAAAATCAATATAGACGAGATTGATAACGCTGCTCCAGTATATTCAATTAAAGTTAATAACGACGAGAAAGCGTTGGGTGACGAGTTAATTGTTTCGCGTTTTATCGCAAGTGACGTGCTGAAGTTTAACGCAAGATGTTACTTGACGGTATACGGTCCTGACAATAAACCGTGCACGACTATTGACGGAGTTACTATGAAAGACGTTAGCGATTTCACAGTGCAACACGTTATTAAACTTAACGCTCTCGGTAATTACAGAATAGTTGGTTATGCTACTGACGGTGCAAGAAAGGTGAACGTTAATAGGCAGGTTACCGTTAAGGACGACGTTGCTCCTGCAATTGCTCTCTCGGACGTTAAAACCACGGCAGGAAAAGGCGACGTTAAGATTGCTAAGCACACGGTTACCGATAACGGAGAAAAAGTCGTCGTTACCATTAGCGTGCAACGTCCTGATATGAAGATGATAACTGTTACTGGCGATAAGTTCACTGCTGAAATTGCTGGAACTTATACTGTAACGTATTTTGCAACAGACGAAGCTGGCAACGTTGGGTTTGCTAGTTATGAAGTGGTCGTAGGCTAGGAGGGGAATATGAAGAA
>JAZOCA010000006.1:0-23771 GCA_045596285.1 Christensenellaceae bacterium
AGTGGGGGAAGGGGGACCACGTTAGTGGTGGATGAGGTGTTTGGGTAAAAAATATAAATAAAAATTAAAGCACTAAATTATACAACTCCTCATCCGTCACTCGAAAACTCGTGACACCTTCTCCCGCAGGAGAAGGCAAAAGTGAAACCCGTTGACGGGTAGCAAGTAATAAGTGCATGACTGGCAGGTCAAATAAAAAGCACATTTGTGCTAGCCAGTGAACAAGGGCTATGCCCGAAAAATAAAAACCACCCGATATTCGGGTGGATGTTTATTTACTGTTTTTAATATACTAAAAATACTAAAAAAGCACACGAGATTTTCGTGTGCTTTTTATGTGGTATAAGTGCCGATAATCGCCTTATAGGCTAACTTTTTTATATATTAATACTTCAAATGGTCGCAACGTTTCGTCAAAAGTAAGGGGATGGGTATAGTTAGATAAAAGAAGTTCGTATTTATAGTTTTTCATTAAATCGGGCAGTTTTATTTTTTGCTCTTTATCAAAGTTGCATAAAACAATTATCTCGTCTTTTTCATCACGTCGCAAAAATACAAAACAATCCTTTTGTGAAGTTAAATCTATAAAATCGCCCCGACGTATACATTTTTCACGTTTTCTTAAATCAAAAAGCCTTTTGTAAAAATAGAAAATACTGTTTTCGCTTTTTAAATCCTTTTCAAGATTGACCTTTTTTGCTTTAGTGGGCATTTTAAGCCATGGCTTGCCCGTAGTAAAGCCAAAAGAAGACGTTTCGTCATTCGTCCAGGCAATAGGTCTTCTGGTGTTATCACGGCTACCGTAGTTTATTTCTTTAATTAATAGTGCGTTATCTTTTTTGCTCTTTTGTTCGTTGTAATAATTAACTGTTTCTATATCGTCGAAATCGCTAATATCTTCGTAATATGAGTTTAACGACCCAAATTCTTGACCTTGATAAACAAGCGGAATTCCCTTTAATAAATAAAAAATAGAAGCTAAAAAAGTAGCGCATTCATAGTGATTAACTTCGTCTTTGCCCATTCTGGAAAGGTAAAAAGGTTGGTCGTGATTATCGGTAAAAAGCATATATAAAAGATTGTTTTTTGCCGAAAAATTTTGCCATTTAACAAGCACATCTCTAAGTGTATTGTAATTAATTTCGCTAGGCGTATACTTATTTTCGCGACCTAAACTAATATGGTCGAACTGAAAAACAGTAGTAAGTTCACCGCGTGTTTCCCCGCAAATATCGGCAATGCTTTTTTCATCAGACTGGCATTCGCCTATAGTAAAAATATGCTTAACGTTATCACGCCCAAACAGTAAGTTTATATATTCGTGTAGTTTTGGACCGTTCAACATAAGGTTGTTTTCAAAGTCTTTGGCGATAAAATCTAAAACGTCGCATCTAAAACCGTCTACACCTAATTTAACCCAGTAATCAACTATATCGCACGCTTCTTTTCTAACTTTTGGATTTTCCCAGTTTAAATCCGGTTGCTGAATAGCAAAAGAGTGTAAATAGTACTCATCTGTTTGCTTATTATATTCCCAAGCGCTTCCGCCAAAAACAGACTTCCAGTCGTTACGCGGTTTATCAGCCCAAATATAATAATCATGATAGGGATTGTTCCGTGATTTGCTTGCTTCTTTAAACCAAAAATGGTGTGAAGAAGTGTGATTCACAACAAGGTCCATGAACAGTTTCATCCCGCGCGAGTGCATATCGTCTATTAAACTCTTCCAGTCTTCAAAAGTTCCAAAATCTGGTTGAATATCGCGGTAATCCGAAATATCGTAGCCGTTATCATAGTTAGGGCTTTTATAGCAGGGCGATAGCCAAATGGCGTTTATGCCAAGTTCCTGTAAATATCCAAGTTTGCTTTGTATTCCTTTTATATCGCCTATGCCGTTTCCGTCGCTATCGCAAAAACTGCGTGGATATACTTGGTAAATTACCAAATCTAAAAAATCGTTTCTGTTTTGCATAATCAAGAATATTTTTTCCTAAATCTAATTAAATGATACCTTCTTTTTTCAAAAGAATATAGTATTCTTTAAAAACTTCATCTACAATTTGTTCGTCGTCTACTATAACAAGGCAATCTTCGTCGTCTATTTCTTCAACAACAAACACTAAAGCCTCGTCATCATTTAAGCCGTTAATAGGGGTAATCGGCTTTAAAATAACGTAAACTTTTTCATTCATGGGGATTACGGCTACTTGCTCAAACTCCGTTTCTTTTTGATTTTCGTCGTATAGAACTACGTTATCACTACATTTTTCGTCTAATATCTTTTCAATCTCGCTTATTTCCATAAAAAGCCCCTTTGTTTTTTTATTAATTATAACGCAAAAAGCAACGTATGTCAATCTAAAAATAAAAAAAGGAATATATAATATAAAACTATAAAAATAAAGATTTTATCTATTTTTTAATTAGAATAAATTTTTTTAAAAAAATTAAAAATAAAATTATAAAAGCGCGTAAAAATTGTTGACAATAAATAAAAAATAGGTTATAATTCATTCGTTATCATAAGCCACGCCGCTGTGGCGGAATAGGCAGACGCAAGGGACTTAAAATCCCTCGGTGGCAACACCGTGCCGGTTCGACTCCGGCCAGCGGCACCAAATAAGCACTTAGTTTAATGCTAAGTGCTTTTTTGATTTTATTTATATTTGTTTAAAATCCCTTTACCAACAAGCATTTTGTTCATTAATAGATAAATTGTTTTTTTATAAAATAGAAATTATTAGGTAAAGAATTAAAAAAGCGTAGAGAGTAAAGTCCCTACGCTTTATTATTTTATCCTGCAATAGAACCTGAAGCAATTTCTTGTTTTCTATATTGCAACATATAAAGACTGTAATATCTGCCTTTGTTTTTAAGTAATTCGAAATGCGTGCCTTGTTCGATTATTTCTCCGTGAGAAAGAACTATGATGTTATCAGCGTGTTGAACGGTAGAAAGTCTGTGTGCAACTATAAGCATTGTGCCGATATTCATCATTTTTTCAAGCGAATTTTGAATTAAAAGTTCAGTTTCGGTATCGATATTAGCCGTAGCTTCATCCAAAATCATAATTTCGGGCTTATGAATAATCGTTCTTGCAAAAGAGAGTAGTTGTCTTTGCCCAGCAGAGAAGTTGTTTCCGCGTTCAAGTATTTCATCGTCTAATCCCTTTTCAAGTTTATTAATAAACTTATCCGCGTTGACGTATTTGCACGCTTCCATAATTTGCTCGTCTGAAATTCCTTCTTCTCTTAACACGATATTACTTCTTATCGTACCAGAGAATAAGAATACGTCTTGAAGCATTTGCCCAAAATGTTTGCGAAGAGAAGAAATTTTTATTTTCTTAATATCAATTCCGTCGATTAATATTTGACCTTTTTGTATATCATAGTTTCGGCAAATAAGTGATAAAATGGTCGTTTTACCCGATCCAGTTGCCCCAACGAACGCAACCGTTTGTTTAGGCTCGATTTTAAACGACACGTCTTTTAAAACCCATTCGCCTTCAACGTAGTAAAACCAAACGTTTTTAAATTCTATTTCTCCGCGTACGTTTTCAAGTTCAATCGCCCCATCTTCATCCACAACGATAGGCTTCATATCTAAAATTGAAAAGATTTTTTCTGCTGAAGCAAACGCCGATTGTAACCAGTTAAACATTTCCGCTAAACTCTGTATGGGGTTAAAGAATTTAGATATATACATATAGAAGGTTACTATTATTTCGCTAGTTATCGTTTGACCAAGGAATGAAACGTTATCTAAAACGCCTTTCCCGCCAAGGTAAAACAAGCACATAACCGAAGTGATATATAGCATGTAAACCATCGGGCGGAAGATGCCGAACACAAAAATTTGTTGGCGTTTAGATTTGCCTAACTTTTGGTTTCTATCTTCAAATTCCTGCATTTTACGTTCTTCACGGTTAAATATTTGCGTGATTTTTATGCCGGAAAGGTTTTCAGATAAAAAGGTATTAATATCGGTAGTGTTATCTTTAACTCTGCGATAAGCCCTGCGTGAAAACTTTCTAAATATCAAAGTAAATAGTAGTATAAAGGGAACGAAGCAAAGCACCATTAAGGTAAGTTCGTAGTTTAAACAGAGCATAGCGACTAAAACGCCGATTACAACGAATGAGTTTTTAACTAAGTTTACGATTATGTTCGTAAACATCATAGAAACGCCGTTCGTATCGTTCGTAACTCTGGTTACAAGTTTACCAACGGGTATATGATAAAGTTGTTCGTGTGAAAGTTGTTCTATGTGTTTAAACAAGTCTTCACGAATGTTTGAAATTATTTTTTGCCCTGTTCTCTGCAATACAATTGATTGAACGTAGGTGCTAATCAAAGAAATTATAAGTATACTTGCATATACGCCAACCCTAATAAGTAGTTCGCTAAGTTCAAAATCAGTTTTAATAAGACCTTCAATATTGCCCACTAAAATAGGGGATATTATATCGTAAGAAATAGAAAAGAGCATTACCGCTAAAACTAAAAGAAAGTTTTTCCAGTAGGGCTTAGCGTATTTTAAAAGCCGTTTAACTATTTCCGAGTCGGGAATGTTTCTATCAAAACCAACAGCCTCTTTTTTGTTTTTCATAAAGGCGTATGCCAGTATAAAAATTACAGAAAAGGTGCCGATAATTGCTCCTGCAATAAGCAGGGGATAGTATTCTTTCCACATATTTTAGCCCTCCTTTTCTTCTTCTAATTTTTGTAATTCAACCATCTTATGGTATTCTTCACATGTTGCATACAACTCTTCATGAGCGCCTACGGCGATTATTTTACCGTCGTCAATAAACACTATTTTATCCATTTGTTCAATAGTAGAAATTCTGTGCGCAATAAGAATTGTCGTCTTGCCCTTTCTTTCTGCCTGTAAACTGTCTAATAGCGCCTTTTCAGTTTTTGTATCAACAGCCGAAAGAGAATCGTCCAAAATAAGAACGGGAGCGTCTTTCATTAGCGCGCGAGCGATTGATATACGCTGTTTTTGCCCGCCCGAAACGGTAACACCGCGTTCGCCTAACATGGTTTTATATCCGTCGGTAAAGTCTTCAATGTTATCGCTAACTTGCGCTAAAGATGCGTAGCGTTTAACAAGTTCAATATCCGTTGTATCAGAAGCAAACGCGATATTGTTTTGTATCGTATCGCTAAATAAGAAATTATCCTGAGGAACGTAAGCGGTGTTTTCGCGAAGTGAATGAATAGTGATGTCGTTTACGTCGTAACCGTCTACGAATAAAGTTCCGTCGGGAACGTTATAGTTTCTTAAAATAAGGTCTACAAGGGTGGTTTTACCAGAACCGGTTTTTCCTATTATACCAACGCTTTCGCCTGCGTTAATTTTAAGATTGACGTTTTTTAACGCGTCATAATCCCCATCTGGGTATCTAAAGGAAAGATTTTTGAATTCAATCTCACCTTCGATTTTAGGTACGGGTTTAGCATCTAAATCGTCTATAACGTCTTGTTTGGCGTCTAAAAGTTCGCTGATTCTGTTAAGCGACGCCTTTCCCCTTGATTGCATTTCTATAAGCTCTGAAATAGCCATAACAGGCCATACTATAGAGTTAAAGTAACCAAAGAATTCTAAAAGTTCACCCGCGTTGAATTGCCCGATATATACTAAATATCCTCCGTAACCCAAAATTACGCAAATTACAGATTCAACGAATAAAGTAACTGAAATACGAAGTAGGGTAGATGCTTTTGTGTATTCTACGTTGGCATTTTCGTTCTCTTTGTTTAGTTTTTTGAATGCCCAAAGTTCTTTAAATTCTTTTACAAACGCTTTAATTACTGCAATTCCAGAAAAACTTTCTTGTGAGAAATCGGAAAGCGAAGAAAAGGCTTCCTGTCTTCTTTTCCATTTTTTGGTCATGAATTTACCAACGATTACTGCAACACAAAGCATAAAAGCCATAGGAATAAGTGAAAGAATGGTAAGGGTAAAATCCATATTTCCCATCTTTAAAATGGAAAGCCCGCCTAAAACAAGGGCGTCTGCAAACATTAAAATACCAGAACCGAAACAATCTTGCACAGTTTCAATATCGTTTGTGAATAAAGACATTAAATTGCCAACCTTGTTTTCTTGGTAATATTGTTGTGAAAGATTTTTACATCTATTAAACATTCTTGAACGAAGGTTTGTTTCAACTAATATTCCGCTACCAAAAAAACAAATACGCCATAAAAATCTACCAACGACCATCGCTAAAATTATAAGTAGCATAGGTTTGCAAATGTAATCGAGTAGGAAGTTTAAGTCAAAGGGAAGTAGTATTCCGTCAACTTCAACAGATCCATCGTTTATACCATTTATTAAATACTTATATAATTTGGGTATTTCAAGTTGAAAATAGTCAACCGCAACAAGGGCAATAAGACCCAAAATAATCAGATGCAAATATTTGAAATAGTACCTGTTAATATGTTTCCCGAATAACATAAACCGCCTCCTTTAGTGCAAATACATAATATTTATAATTATACACATTTTAAATAATTAAATTAGTTTAAAGTATTAAAGTAATTATAATGAGAATATAGTACCACTATTAATATGCTTTTGTCAAACGAAAAATCAAGAATATATAAAATACCTTTTAAAAATTTATTTTTACTGTGATCATTTTTATAATTAAAGCATTTTGGAAAAGCATTATTTTGAATATTTCTTGGCAAAAGTAGCGCTATAGGTCGATTATCGAGTATTTGAAACAATATGTTTATACTTTAATTTAATAAAATATCGTAAGTACATTCTATCGTTTGTTCTATTTTTGATTGATATGCTGTAGAGTTAATTTTTTTTCGTATAATCACGTGCTTAATAACAACCAACGCTTATCGTATCGCGTGATCAAAAAAAGAAATCAAAATGCGAAAACAATATAAAAGTTGGTCTATAGCGCGATTATCGGCTATTTATACAATAAAAAAACTCCTTACACAACTGTAAGGAGTGATCTTTTGGAGCAGGTGATGGGAATCGAACCCACAACCACAGCTTGGGAAGCTGTTGTTTTGCCACTAAACTACACCTGCAATTTCTAATATATTATACTCGAATAATGCGGGCGTGTCAATTAAATTCACACTGCTAAAGTTAAAAAAGATTTTCGATTAGTAATAAAAAATTAAAGGGTGTTTGCACAGATAACGTTTTTAAAACTTCCAACTTGGTACACGCTTCGTCAAATTTTCCTATTTTTGTATAGGCGCTACACTCGCTAACCCAAAGGTCAATTTCCTTTATTTCTGAATGTGGAATCCAAGCGTGTAGTTTTCTTTTTTGTTCAAGCCAAAAATCTCTTAATCCATCCGCATCGTTAGGGGTAGGATTTTCGCTTTCTAATTTTTTTTGTGTAACGTAAATGATTTTTTTAAATTCTTCAAAACTTTGGTTAACGGTTTTTTGTTCTGCCGTTATTGCGCAAAATAAAAGTGCAATAGCAATGAACATAGTAACTAAACTTTTAATCAACGATCATTCTCTCCTTCGTAATAAAAAATTTCGTAGTTTTCTCCCTTTTTTTGAAAATATATTTTTCCATTTTCATCCATCGTCGTTACTGCGATTTTTTTTAGGTGATTAAATTTAGATGGAAATTTGTTTTTTAGTTTTTCAAAATCAATATTTAATTTTATAAAACCATCCTTTTGAATTTTTCCGTCGCTTATAAGTATATGGGGTAGCGAGGGGTTTATTTTCTTTTCGTTTTTTATTGCAGAAAGTTTACCGTTACTTTCGAAAATTGCATAAGCAACTTCTTCAAAGCTAAAGTATCCAAGCGTGCGAAGCGCTTCAGATAAATCACTTACGTCCATATTGTTTTTTCTAAGTTCCATAACGTCTATTCCATTTGGGGTTATTACTACGGAGGGCTTTCCGCTCATTAAAAACTTAATATTTCTACCAAGCCTTTCAAGCAAAGACATCAATTGATGAAGTATAAACACCGCCATTATGGAAACTATTCCGTAAGATAACGGAATAGAAATATCAGTCATAGGAATACATGCGAGCTCGGATATAAGTAGAGTAATGATAAATTCAAAGGGTTGCATTTCTCCAATTTGACGTTTACCCATTAATCGCATAAAGATAAGTAGAAGCAAATATAAAATAATAACGCGAAGAAAAATTACGAACATACTTTTAGTTTGTTTATTTTTTCGCAAAAAAATACCGTTTATCGCTATAATTTACATAAAAGCCAAAACTCAAAGTGTATTTTGAGTAAAAAAAATTTTTAAAACAATAAAATAAGCGCAAAAAAGGTCAAAAAAAGTCTAACCTTATTATATAAAAAAATAAGGAATATCGTTTTTTGGCAAAAAATCACTTTACTTTTTTTCTCTGTAAGGGTATTATAGGTAGTATCTAAAAATTAAAATGGCGACCTTTGCCGTTAAAAGGAAGTAATTATGCACAACCCCAAAAACAAATTTTTAACCCTAACAGTTTTTATTCTAATCGCAATTTTTATGATTCCCATCATGTGTTTTGCGTTAGGCAACAGCAAGGGGATAAATACCGCGTGGTCGGTTACGCCCTTCGTTAGCACTGCAAGCGAAAGCAGTTATCCCGATAGCGTTATTCTAAAAATTGACTCATCTGTAAAGTCTGCCTATGCATATATCGGCAATGTATACAACGCACCCGATCACAAAATAAAATTCACACTAGATTCAAGCGATAGTGAATCGTCAATTAAACAACAAGGTGATTATTTTGCTCCTAATAGAAAAGAAATCATTCTTGAAATCAACCCCGATGAATATCTTGGTTGGGTAGAACTTCCGCTGTCTTCAGAAATAAATTCTACTTACGTAAAATTAGGTACGCAACAAAGTTTTGAACTTTTTGAAATCGCCTTTTTCGATAAAGACGGCAATATCGTTCCTGCAACCTGCTACGGTGGTATCGTATGGCATAACGGCAAGCACGTTTTTCTTTCGGCAAAAGAAGATAACGGCACTTTTACCCGTGTAGCGGACGAACAAAAGGCAATTTTCGCAAAGAAGGGTGTAAACTCTTTATCTGCAAGCGAAATTAAAATAGCAGGTGCGGTTAACAATTTCATAAATTTTAAAAGCAACTATGTAAGCGATACTGCAGACCCTTTAGGCGTAGAACTCATTTCTATAGGCGTAATTTTATTTGGCAGTGGTGCGTTTGGCTTAAGAATCATTCCTTTCTTATTCTTCGTAGCAACCCTTTATTTAATTTATCATTTCGTAAATAAGAACTTCGGTAGTTATAAATACGCGCTCATCGCGATTATAATTTATACGATAGCAGGGTTAGGGCTTTCGTTAGCATTAACGGCGAACGTAGTTTCAATCAGTTTATTCTTCATAATTTTATCCCTTGATTTTGCTTTAGACTTTTCTAAAAAAGCCGTGGACGCTAAAGGGATAAGAAAATATTATGGAAAAATCGTTTTATGCGGTTTATTCTTCGCTCTTTCTTTAAGCGTATCGATATTTTCGCTATTTGTTTTACCCGTATTGTTAATTCTATGCTTAGTTCCTGCCATCAAGGGAATCATATCTTTATACGGCGTGTATAAAAATGCTCAAGGCTTAGAAAAAGAATATGCTCGTGAAAAATATCGCAAAACCCTTTTCGTTGTAGCTTCTTCGGTTTTGGCATCTTTTGTTATAATTCCTTTTGCCGTTATGCTCGCTACTTACGGAATAGCCTTTGCAACCTATGGCAAATATTACGATGCTAACGTATTTGCGGTAATCACTAAGAACCATACGCAAATTTTTGGCTCACAATCTAAGGGATTATTCTTATCATGGATAATCGGTTTAGGTGGTGAAAGAAATCTTAACTCATTTGGCGTTCATAGGGTAGTGGTAGCAAATAGAGCACTTACCATACTTTGCACAGTTTCGGTAATTATACTTACTGTGTTATTTATCTTAAACAAAAAGAATAAACTCTTCGAAGGTAAATTGATAGTTGCTTTAAACGAAAGCAGAACTTTTTATATTGCAATCGCTCTCACGTTTGTATGCGGTTGGTTATTTAATGCAA
The DNA here is from genome assembly GCA_045596285.1 of Christensenellaceae bacterium. GTDB lineage: Bacteria > Bacillota > Clostridia > Christensenellales > Borkfalkiaceae > HGM11416. The sequence goes on from JAZOCA010000006.1 coordinate 10,078, forward strand.
TATTCTGGGGTAATAGTTCTTATGCAAATTTTGCTTTGTCATCATTTGCCGGGGTAATAAGCCTAACCTTATTGCACAAAATTCTTACTACTTGTATAAAAAAGGATCTACTAAGAATTTTAACATTTGCTTTTGCAACCGTAATCGTTGCCTTTTTCATCTTACAACTTCCTTTAATATTCAATTTTGATTTACCTGAAAAATTACAAGTGATATACGAGTGGTTAATTTAACCTATAGGGGGATAAAATATGTTAAGTAAAGTAAACGGTTTAGGTCTTTTAGGTTTAGACGCATTTACCGTTTCAGTAGAAATAGACGTCGGTGGCGGATTACCTCGTTTCGATATAGTAGGTCTTCCGGATGCTTCTGTAAAAGAATCTAAAGAAAGGGTAAGAACTGCGATAAAAAACAGCGGAAAACGCTTTCCCGAAGGTCGAGTTACCGTAAATCTTGCCCCTGCTGATATAAAAAAAGAAGGCGCATTTTTAGATTTGGCGATTGCCGTGGGAATAATAAAGGCGTCTTCGGATATACTGTCGGGAATAGCGCTTAACGACTACATTTTTTTAGGTGAACTTTCTCTCGACGGGACTTTGCGTGCTTTAACGGGAATAACTCCGCTATTGATTTCTGCAAAAAAACAGGGCTATACCAAATTTATTATTCCTTACGATAACGTGAAGGAAGCGGAATTTATATTTGGTATTGAAGTTTATCCGTGCAAAAATTTAAACGCCGTTCTTGGCCATTTGTCTGGAACGAACGAAGTAAGTAAGGTTATTGCTAAGGAATATGTGGCAGGAAAGGGCAAAACGAGTCAAAGCGATTTGAAATACGTAAAAGGGCAATCGGCTGCAAAAAGAGCGTTAGAAGTTGCAGTAAGCGGTGGGCACAACATACTTTTAGTTGGCTCTCCGGGGTCAGGTAAAACGATGCTCGCAAGATGTATTCCTTCTATTATGCCGGATATGAGTTTTGACGAAGCGTTAGAAACTACAAAAATTCATTCCGTATCGGGCGCTTTACCCGAAGAAGAAGGTATAGTGACTACGCGCCCATTTTTCACTCCTCACCATACCGCGTCAAGAATAGCGTTAATAGGTGGCGGAGCAGGTGCAAAACCGGGCGTAATAAGCCTTGCTCATAACGGTGTGTTGTATTTAGACGAAATGCCCGAATATCCGCGCACGGCATTAGAAAGTTTACGTCAACCTTTAGAAGATAGAATAGTAACCGTATCACGCGCAAGAATGACAGTTCAGTATCCTTCAAGTTTTATGTTGGTTGGATCAATGAATCCATGTCCTTGCGGAAATTACGGCTCAAAAACTGCCGAATGTAGATGTTCGGCTTCACAAATAGCGAAATATAAGGCAAGAATTTCAGGGCCACTATTAGATAGAATTGATTTACAAATCGAAGTAGACGGAGTAAAATACGACGATCTTGTTTCTACAACCGAAGAAGAGTGTTCTGCAGAAGTAAGAAAAAGAGTAAACCGCACAAGAATGATTCAGCGTGAAAGGTTTGTTGAAGATGGTATAAGAACGAATAGCGAAATGACAGAACGTCAACTTGCAAAATATTGTGCGCTATCCCCTGAAAGCGAAAAGATTATGAGAATTTCCTTCGAAAAACTAAAACTTTCGGCACGCGGTAGAAGCAGAATTTTAAAGGTTGCAAGAACTATTGCCGATATGGAATTAGAACAGGATATACAGCCCCGTCACATATTAGAAGCGGTAGGATATCGCAGTTTTGATTTAAATAGTTAATATGCTCATACTTGCATCAGACGGAATAACGGGCAAAAATTTGGCGGATTACTGTAAAAAAAATATCAGCGTTGATAAAGCACTCTTTATAATAACTGCGTTAGAAGATCATAAAGAGAATGATTTTTGTGTGCCTCGCTGTATTAATGAACTTTTGCAGTTTTCAAAACAAGTAGATTTATTCGATTTTGATAACGGGGATATATCTGTTATTAAAGATTACGATTTAATCTGCATTTCTGGTGGAAACGTATTTTACTTACTTAACGCAGTAAAAAGAAGTAACGCCCAAAGTATTATAGATTATTTTGCAAAAAATAAAATTTTAATAGGGTGGAGCGCAGGTGCTTGCGTTTTGGCTGAAGATCTTGAAATATATTATGAATTTGAGCCGGATGATAGGTTTGGTAAAGACTTTAAAGGCCTATCTATAACAGACCTTCAAATCATGCCACACTACAGCAATTATCTACATGACTTCTATATGTTTGAAGAAAGAATTGTCGAATATGAAAAACGCAAGAATAAAAAAGTAATAAGAATATCCGACGGCGACGCTATCGTGGTTGACGGGAATAAAAAAATTATTATAAGCGATAGAGAATTATGATTGATTATTCGTTAAACGAAATTGCAATTATCGTGTTGGATTTTTACGATGGTCTAGAATATAAGCATAAACATGCAATATTATCTAATTATTCTACGCCAAGCGATATATTTTTAAATCCTAAATGGGCGCTTGATTACGTCGCAAAAAACATATCCGAAGGCGCTATGCTTACTGTAAAAAACAGTTTGCTAAGCGACGAATATCGCAATTACGTAATAGAAAAACTTAATAAAAAAGGAGTGGTGGCGGTTACTTATTTAAGCGACGGTTACCCCGAAATATTTTCGAATTTACCAATGAATCCCTTGGTTATTTATGCAAAGGGAAATCTCGAACTTCTAAAGGCGAAAAATACTTTCGGTATAGTGGGTTCAAGAAAGACTTTGCCATTCGTATTAAGGGCCGGTGAAAATATAGCAAGAGAAATTTCTTCAAGCGGAGTTGTAGTAGTAAGTGGTAGCGCCGTTGGCGGGGATCGTTCGGCTCTTCTTGGCGCGTCAGAAAGCGGTAACGTAATAAGTATACTTGCAAGCGGACACGAACACGTTTCCCCACAATCAAACCGCGATTTGATAGATAAAATATCTAAAAACGGTTTAGTAATAAGCGAATATCCGCCTGAAACACCTTCTACTCCTTGGCGTTTCCCCATGAGAAACAGACTTATATCCGCGCTATCTAACGGCGTGTTGATCTTAAGTGGAGAAATCGAAAGCGGTACTCGTCATACGGCAAAATTTGCAGAAGCATATAGCAAGCGTTTGTACGCAATTCCCTATTCGCTTGGCGAAAAAAGTGGTGAGATATGCAATATGCTTATAAAAATGGGTAAAGCGCAGTTAGTAGAAAACGCGCAAGACGTTGCCGACTACGAAGGAATTGAATTACAAGAAGAACTTGATTATGATTTAGAAGAAGATGAAATACGAATATTATCGGTCATGGATGGAAGCACCCATATAGACGATATCGCCTTAAAAACAGGTAAGAAAAGCTATGAAATTAGCCCTGTATTATCCATGATGGAAATAAAAGGTATAGTTTCTAAAGAACCGAATAATCATTACGTAGCGCTTATAAAAATAACCAAAGCGTAAAAAATAAAAATCGTAAAATTTATATGGGGATAATCCCCGTGGAGAAATATATATGCAACTAATTATCGTAGAATCGCCGTCAAAGGCAAAAACAATTGAAAAGTATCTAAAAGGAAAGTATAAGGTCGATGCGAGCGAAGGACACGTTCGCGATCTTCCAGAAAAAAGATTAGGTGTTAACGTAAGCGATAATTTCGAACCGAATTACGTAGTTACTGCAGATAAAAAGCAAACGATAAAAAGGCTTCAAGAAAAAACGGCAAAAGCAGATAAGGTCTTTCTCGCAACTGACCCGGACCGTGAAGGCGAAGCAATTTCATGGCATTTGATGGAAGTTTTAAAACTTCAGGGAAAAGCCCAAAGAATAGTTTTCAACGAAGTTAGCGAAAAAGCAATTAAAAAGGCGATAAGCGAACCCAGAGAAATAAATAAAAACTTGGTTGACTCACAACAAGCAAGAAGAGTCTTAGATAGGTTAGTAGGGTATAAACTAAGTCCATTTTTATGCAAGCGCATTCAAGATGGTCTTTCTGCCGGTCGCGTTCAGTCGGTTACTCTTCGTTTAATAGTAGATAAAGAAAGAGAAATTCAAGCCTTTAAACCCCAGGAATTTTGGAATTTACTCGCTACCTTTAAAGGAAGCAATCCACCGCAGTTTAAGGCTCTTTTAACAGAAAGAAAGGGCAGAAAGTATAAGCCTTCTTCAAAAGAAGAAGCTGAAAAGGTTCTTTCATTGTTAAAAGAGGGAGAATATTTTGTTAAAGACGTAAAGAAATCTATTATTAAATCACATCCCCTTCCTCCTTTTACAACAAGCACGATGCAACAGGACGCCTCTAATAAGTTTAATATGACTTCTCCTATGATTATGTCTGTTGCGCAGCATCTATACGAAGGTATGGAAACCCCTAAGGGGCATCTTGCTTTAGTCACTTATATCAGAACGGACTCGGTAAGGGTTAGCGCGGATGCACAAAATAGCGCACGCGAATTTATAGCTAAAAAATTCGGTAAAGAATATCTACCTGAAAAACCAAACTTTTATAAATCAAAAAGCAACAGTCAAGACGCGCACGAAGCAATTAGACCAATAGATCTTTCGGTAACTCCGGAAAGTTTAAAAGGAGTACTCGATAAAAATCACTATAACCTATATAAATTGATTTATGACCGTTTTGTGGCTTCTCAAATGGCAGATGCCGTTTACGACCAAGTTAAGGTAGACGTAGAAAATAGTGGTTACGTATTTAAAACGAGTGGTAGAAGCGTTGTATTTAAAGGATTTACCGCCGTATACGAGGATTTTAAAAGAGATGAAGAAGATGGCGAAGAAAGTAAGAATCTTCCTTCTTTAAGTGTTGGCGATAAATTAAAGAGCGTTAAAATGGAAGACGAACAGAGGTTTACCAAGCCCCCCGTACGTTTTACAGACGCTTCTTTAGTAAAAATTATGGAAGAAAAGGGCATAGGTAGACCTTCTACCTACGCGTCTATTATTTCTGTTTTAACAAAACGTAAATACACCAGTAAAGACGGAAGATTTTTAATCCCCACCGAAATTGCTTTCCGCATAACGGATATGCTTGTAAAATATTTTCCAGATATTATGGACGTAGGCTTCACTGCGGGAATGGAGGATAAACTTGACGATATAGAAAACGGTGGTAAAGACTGGCGCAAATTAATAGGTGACTTTTATCCTAATTTTGCAGATAATTTAACAAAAGCGGCGAAAGACGGAGATGAAGAAACAGATTTTATTTGCGAAAAATGCGGGGCTCTAATGGTTCGCAAGAACGGCAGATTCGGTAAATATTTGGCATGTTCAAATTATCCAGAATGCTCGAATATTCGTTCTGAAAACATTGAGGAATCAGATGAAATATGCGAAAAATGCGGTTCAAAAATGATTTATAAAACCGGTAAATTCGGTAAGTTCTTAGCATGCCCGAATTATCCAAAATGCACCAATATCAAGGCTCTTAACGAAGAAAAAAGTGAAGAAAAATGTGAAAAATGTGGCGGAGAAACGGTTGTAAAGCAGGGGAAATTCGGAAAATATTTACTATGCAAAAACTGTAAAAACACAAAGAGTCTTGCAGAAAACGCAGGCATATGTCCCGTTTGTGGAAAACCAACCAGAAAAATGGCTTCGAAAAGTGGAAAAACTTTTTACGGCTGTTCAAACTATCCCGATTGTTCGTTTATGAGTTGGGATATGCCCACCGGCGAATTATGCCCCACATGCGGTAAATTTTTAGTATATTCAAAGGATGGCAAAGCCGTTCGTTGCTCAGAAAAAGATTGCAACTATTCGGTTAAAGTAAAAAATGCAAAATAGTATAACTGTAAACGTAATAGGGGCGGGACTTGCAGGGTGTGAAGCAGCATACTTTTTAGCCACTCACGGTGTAAAAGTTAATTTGTTCGATATAAAACCTCATTCCTATACACCCGCTCATAAAAGTGAAAAATACGCCGAACTCGTTTGTTCTAATTCCTTAAAATCAAACGACGTATACGGCAATGCATGTGGTTTATTGAAGGAAGAAATGAGAATTTTGGGCAGTTTGATTATAGATTGTGCCGACAAAACTCGCGTGCCTGCAGGGAATGCTTTGGCAGTAGACCGTGAAGCCTTTTCTTCTTTGATAACGGATAGAATAAAAGCAAATGAAAACATTACTTTTATTTCTAAAGAAATAACAGAAATAGATTATTCTGTTCCAACCATAATCGCAACTGGGCCTTTAACTACAAATGCTTTGTGTGAGCATATAAAGAAAATAACAGGCGCATTTTATTTTTTTGATGCAGCCGCGCCCATAGTATTAGGTGAAAGCATAGATATGAATAAAGCGTTTATATCAGATCGTTATGGCGAAGAAGGTAAGGGCGACTACGTAAATTGCCCTATGGATAAGCAAACCTACGAACTTTTCTATAATGAGCTTATAAACGCAAAACGTGCCCCTTTACACGACTTTGAAAACGCTAAGGTGTTCGAAGGATGTATGCCAGTAGAAGTAATGGCATCACGCGGGGTAGATACTTTACGTTTCGGGCCACTAAAACCAGCTGGACTTACTGATCCGAAAACAGGCAGGTGGCCTTACGCTTGTTTGCAACTTCGCAAAGAAAACGTAGAAGGTAGTTTGTATAATTTAGTAGGTTTTCAAACAAATTTGTTATTCGGTGAACAAAAGCGTATTTTTTCATTATTTCCAGCCCTAAAAAACGCCGAATTCGTGAGATACGGAGTTATGCATAAAAACACTTTTATAAACGGTCCGCAAACCCTTAATAAATATTACGGTTTAAAAGGGTATAACAGAATATATTTTGCAGGGCAAATAACTGGTGTTGAGGGCTATGTAGAAAGTGCGTCGTCGGGATTATGTTCAGCGATTAATTTATATCGCGAACTAAAAAATATAAGCCCTATAGAATGGGATAATAGAACGGTATCGGGAGCATTATCTTGTTACGTTAGCACTCCAAATAGCGATTTTCAACCTATGAACGCTAATTTCGGTATACTTGCGCCTGTTGCAATGCTAGATAAGCGTAAAAAAGAATTAAAGAAGAAGATGATGGCAGAGCGTGCGCTCTTGGTAATTCAAAATATAGCAGAGAGGATAAAAAAAGATGAATAGTCAATTTCGTGGAACAACCATTTGTGGTGTTAAACGTAACGGAAAAACAGCGATTGCCGGGGACGGACAAGTTACGTTAAGTGAAAGCATAGTATTTAAAAGTAATGCGGTAAAAGTACGCCGTATATATAACGAAAAAGTAATTTTAGGGTTTGCAGGCGGTGTTGCGGATGCATTTACTTTAACCGAAAGGTTTGAAGCAATGTTAAACAAATATTCGGGTAATTTAATGCGTAGCGCAGTAGAACTTGCAGAACTGTGGAGAAATGATAAATTACCTAGAAAGTTGGAAGCAATGATGATAGTAGCCGATAAAGATAATATGTTTATTCTTTCGGGTTCGGGGGACGTAATCGAACCTGATGGTGGCGTTTGTGCAATAGGTAGTGGTGGAAATTATGCGTTGGCTGCTGCTCGCGCTTTATATCAAGAAACTGATTTCGATGCCCCTACAATCGCAAGTAAGGCTTTAAAAATCGCTTCCGATATTTGTATTTTTACAAACGACAATATTACGGTTGAGGAGGTTTGATTATGAATTTTACGCCAAGGCAAATCGTTGCTGAGTTAGATAAATATATAGTAGGACAAGACAAAGCGAAACGTGCAGTAGCAGTTGCCCTTCGAAATCGTTACCGTCGCAGTAAACTTTCGTTAGAATTAATGAGTGAAGTTACTCCTAAAAATATTATTATGAAAGGACCCACTGGCGTAGGTAAGACGGAAATAGCAAGAAGACTTGCTCGACTTGTAAAAGCACCTTTTATAAAAGTAGAAGCAACAAAATATACTGAAGTGGGCTACGTTGGAAGAGACGTTGAATCTATGATTAGGGATTTAGTTGAATGTTCAATTAGGCTCGTTCGCGAAGAGTATATGCAATCTGTTAACGAGCGCGCAGAACAAGTGGCTTATAAACGCCTTTCTAATATCGTATGTTCATTCCTTAATAAAAATCGTGCAGAAGGAGTTGAAGAAGTTAACCCAAATCAAACCATAGAGGGATTGAAGGCAGGTATATACGATGAAATGCAGATCGAAATAGATGTTAAGGACCTGCCAAAGCCTATGGAGTTAGTTCCAGGTGGTGCTGAAATAAACATCGGTACTATTTTTGGCGATATGATGCCTAAACGCACTAAAAAGAAAAAAACAAGCGTTAAAGAAGCTCGAAAGATATTTATTGAAGAAGAAAGCGAAAAACTTATTGATGACGACTTAGTTATTACTGAAGGCGTTCGCAGAGCAGAACAAGAAGGCATAATCTTTATTGATGAAATAGACAAAATTGCCGGCAATTCTAATCGCAACGGTGGACCTGACGTATCTAGAGAAGGCGTTCAAAGAGATATATTACCTATAGTAGAAGGATGTACTGTTCAAACAAAATACGGACCTGTAAAAACAGACTATATTTTATTCATAGCGGCAGGTGCTTTTCACGTTTCAGCTGTTCAAGATTTAATTCCTGAACTTCAAGGCAGATTTCCTGTGTTAGTAGAATTATCAAGTCTAACGAAGGATGACTTTGTAAAAATTTTAACGACGCCTAAAAACGCTATTACCTTGCAGTATACTACATTGTTGCAAGTTGATAACATAAAGCTTACGTTCACTCAAGATGCAATAGAAGAGATTGCAAGATTATCTGAGGCAATTAATGAAAGAACCGAAGATATCGGGGCAAGAAGACTTCATACCGTAATGGAAAATCTTTTAGAAGATATATCTTTTAACGCTGGCGGAGATCACCCAATGATCGAAGTGGTAATTGACAAAAAATACGTAGACGAACATCTTGAAGAAGTAGTTCGTAGTCAAAACCTTAAAAAATACATTTTATAAGCGCTTAACAGGAGAAAAAATGATTAATATACCAAAGGGAACAAAAGACGTTTTACCTGAACAGTCATATAAATGGCACTATGTAGAGAGCTTAATAAGAGAAGTTACATCCTTATTTTGTTTAAAAGAAATAAGAACTCCTACCTTTGAACATACAGAACTTTTTTTGCGTGGAGTAGGTGATACAACTGATATTGTCAATAAGGAAATGTATACCTTTAACGATAAAAAAGGTAGAAGTATCACTTTAAAACCCGAGGGTACAGCAGGTGTAGTTCGTTCTGTTATAGAAAATGGATTAACGAATGGAGCAATGCCTTTAAAGATGTACTATATAACTCCAGTATTCCGTTATGAACGCCCTCAAGCGGGCAGACTTCGTGAACACCACCAGTTCGGCGTAGAGATTTATGGCTCTAAAAGCGCAGATATGGATGCGGAAGTTATTTTGATCGCGTATACCTTGTTAAAAAAGGCGGGACTCAACGTTGCTTTAAACATAAATTCTATAGGCTGTCCTGAATGTAGAAAGAACTATAACGAAGCTCTTAAATCCTATCTGAAGAATTCTTACGACCAAATGTGCCCCGTGTGTAAAGAACGCTATGAAAAGAATCCTTTAAGAATATTAGACTGCAAGGAAGAAAGTTGCAAAAAATTATGTTCTGATGCTCCTAAAATTATAGATTATCTCTGCTCTGAATGTAGTGATCATTTCGATAGTTTAAAAAAATACTTGGTAAATGCGGGGCTAGAATACACCGTAAACCCCTATATTGTTCGCGGGTTGGATTATTATACTAGAACTGTTTTCGAGTTTGTAACGACAGATTTGGGCTCACAAGGGACTGTTTGTGGTGGCGGTAGATACGATAATCTTGTTAAACAACTTGGTGGGGCAGATGTTCCCTGCGTAGGTTTTGGTATGGGTATGGAAAGAATACTTATGCTAATGGAAGCAAAAGGTGTTGAAATAAAGAACAATACCGCACCAGATTTATATATAGCATCAATTGGCGAAGCTGCTCACGAAAAGGCTTTTGAATTGTGCTATAAACTTCGACTTTGTGGTATCAAATGCGAAATGGATCATATGCAAAGGGGAATTAAACCTCAATTTAAATATGCCGATAAAATATGCGCAAAGAACGTAATTACAATAGGTGAAAGCGAAATAGAGTCTGGTAAAGCATACGTAAAGAATATGGAAAAGGGTAGTCAAATAGAGTGTGCTTTAAACCATGAAACCATTTCAAAAATCATAATTGATGAAAATTGATTACAAATTAGTTAGATCTTCAAATCGCAAAACCTTATCTATAAGGATAGAGCAATATACTGCAAAGGTTATAGTATCAGCGCCCATAAATATGTCCTTAGCGCGCATTAGCGAATTTGTACAAAGTAAGTCGCCTTGGATAATAACCCACATCAACAAAGTTAATAAAAACAATCAGTTGTTGCCAAAAATATTATCGGGTGAAAAAATATATATTGCAGGCAAGAATTATATCTTAAACATATGTGGGTGTAAAAAACCTTCAGTAACGGGCCAGTTTATTAACTTGCGCGAAAATAATGAAAAGGGTGATTTGGAATTAATCGCAAAAAAATTATTCATATTTTACGCACAAGAAAAAACCGCATTACTTGCAAAGCAATTTGGGTTTAATTACAATAGCGTTGCTGTGGGTAAAGCCAGTACGAAATGGGGTAGTTGTTCGCCTAAGCAAGAGATTATTTATAGTGTAGCACTTTCTTTTGTTCCGGATGATATTATTGATTATGTTATTTTGCATGAGTTGTGCCATACTAAACAAATGAATCACGGAAAGAACTTTTATTCCTTATTAAAAAGTTGTTTACCCGACTATAAAGAAAAAGAAAAACGCTTAAAAAAATATTCTTCGTTTTTGCATTTTTTAAAAGATAAAAACATTGAATAATTAAAAAAGTTTTTAACATATAACATAATGTAATTTTTTCTAAAATCGTTGATAAACAAATAGATTTTTAATATTTTTACGTTTGACGAAATAACATATAAAGTAGGTTTGATTTTTATGAAGGCAGTTGTTCAAAGAGTTAATGAAGCAACCTTGTTTTGTGATAATAAATTAATATCGCAAATTTCTAAAGGCGTGGTCGTCTACTTCGGAGTGGGGAAAGGCGATAATGAAAAACAAGCGGAATATCTTGCAAAAAAAGTAGCCGCCTTAAGAATATTTTCAGATGAAAATGGGAAGATGAATTTGTCTTGTAAAGATTTAAATTTCGAAGTTTTAGCCATTTCTCAGTTCACTTTATATGCAGATGTATCGCATGGTAATCGACCAGGTTTTTCTGATGCCGAAGAGCCTAATAGGGCAAATGAACTTTACGAATACTTTTGTAATTGTTTGCAAAATAACGGCGTAGTTGTAAAGCGTGGCGTTTTTGGTGGAGATATGACAATATCGCAAATAAACCAAGGTCCTGTTACCATAATATATGATTTGAAGGTGGAATAGTTATGGATGATAAATGCACCGTTGAGCAATTAAAAAATACCGTTAAAATTTTTTGCCAAAAAAGAGACTGGGATCAATTTCATAATCCCAAAGAACTTGCAATAGGTATTTCAACCGAAGCGAATGAGCTGTTGCAGAAATTTAGATTTAAGTCAGAAGAAGATATGCAAATTATGCTTAATTCTTCTAAAAGGGAAGAAATAGAAGATGAACTTGCAGACGTATTTTATTTTGTTCTTAGGTTTGCACAAATGAACGACGTGGATTTATCTAACGCTCTTGCCTTAAAAATGCAAAAGAGTGATAAAAAATATCCTATAGAAATAGTTAAAGGAAAAAATAAAAAATACGATGAATATTGATTTATAAATATTTAACGGCGAAGCGGTATTTTGCGCTTCGCCGTTTTCATTTAAGGTGGAAAAATATGAAAAAAAATCAAATCACGTTTTAATTTTTCGTTGGGTATATACTTGTATTTTGTTGCGAACAATATTATTTCATGACGTTTAATTTTAAAAGTAAGGAAAGTAGTAATTTTCTTTGGTTACATGTTGTTAATGTTATATAAGTTTGAGTTAAATCTTACGCAACAGTTGCAGGAAGAATTATAACCGTATCCCCCTGCTTGCCTTGTTGAATTGTATTGATATACGAAAGGAACGCTAGTTGGCTCGCTTTGATAGTTTATAACGTTTGTACCGTAATCGGTAAAATAATTTTGTTGGCGTGAACAACATATAGTTTGAATGTTATTTCCCTGTTGGCAGCATCTACTTTGTTGTTGACGGCAAGGGCATAATAAATTGAATAAACAATTACACATATTCTTTCTCCTTTATGTACTACCCCTTACACTATATTATACGCATAATAAAAAAAAGATGTTCTAGTTTTATTCATTAATTAAATTGCGATTACTTTAATTTATAAATTGAATTATTCGTTGATTGAAAATTAAAAAAACAAGATAAATAGGGGACTTTTTATAAATATACAAAAATAATTTATAAACATTCGTAAAAGGAATAACATCAAATACATATATTTTAATTGACAAAAAATATTCAAATAATGTATAATTTGATTAAGTGATCGAAATTTATTTAAAGGAGTGATAATATGGATAAAACTAAAAGAAATTCTTTATTCGGAATAATTTTATTATTGATCACTTCTATAATATGGGGGCTTGCATTTATAGCACAAAGTGATGCAATGGCGCATATCGGTCCGCTTACCATGAACGGTTGCCGTACTTTGCTTGGGGCAATTGTGCTTTTGCCCGTTGTGTTTATTTCAGATAAAATAAAAGGAAAAAAAATTACTTTACTTGGCACAACTAATAATAACGAAAAAAAACACACTTTAATAGCAGGTCTTCTTTGCGGTATAGCAATTGCTTTGGCTTCAACAATTCAGCAATATGGTATAATGTACACCACTATAGGTAAGTCAGGTTTTTTAACTACTTTATATGTAGTATTTGTTCCTTTGCTTGCTTTATTGTTCGGTAAACGTGTTAATTGGAATGGTTGGGTAGCCGTTGTAATAGCGTTGTTGGGTATGTTCTTAATTTGTATTGAAAAGGGCGAACCCTTAAATGTAGGAGACTTATTGATAATTGTTTCAGCTTTTTTCTTTGCCGTTCATATCATAATTGTAGATAAATACGCTTCACGCATAGATGGTATAAGGCTTTCTTTCATGCAGTTTGCAGTATGTGGGGTTTTAAACACTATTTTTGCACTTATATTTGAAGAAATAGATTTTATTGCTCTTGGCAACGCCGCTATTTCAATTATATATGCGGGTGTTATCTCTGGTGCGATAGGGTATACTTTGCAGATTGTTGCGCAAAAATGGGTTGCTCCAAATATAGCGCCTTTAATAATGTGTTTAGAATCGGTATTCGCCTTGTTAGCGGGAGCGATTCTTCGTCATGAAGAAATGATATTTCAAGTATATTTAGGTTGTGCGCTTGTATTTATTGCAATAATACTTGCACAAATAGATTTTTCTTCATTAAAAAAGAAAACGAATAACAGTTAAGTATTAAAGGTAACGATTGTTACCTTTTTTATTTTAATAAAAATACGAATAATGATTTCTTAATAATGAATTCATAATGAATAAGATTTTAAAATATAAAATATAGTTCTAAATATATCTGCTTTATGCATGAAATAAAACGC
>JAZOCA010000007.1:0-3269 GCA_045596285.1 Christensenellaceae bacterium
CACAACGTTTTCATACTCTGCGTGCGCCTTTCCATACATAGGACGATTTATCCCTACGTTTAACTTCTCTTTTAAAAGTTCATATTCTTTACTTGGTAATTTAGGCTCGCCTATTTTTTCATAAATATGATATTTAACAAGGTCGTAAACAACGCTATCTTGATAATCAACGCCACTTCCTTGCGAGTCTCCGTTACAAACAAAAAGCAATCCTTTTTTCATAAAACAAAAACACTGTTGAAGCCCCATCCCCCTAAAGCAAGCGGCTTCTGGTGCTATCCACATAAGATAACCATATCCGCCACACTTTAATGGACAGTAGTTATTAGTGGCACAATTAAATATTTGCACACTTGTCGCCTGCTCCATGTAACTTTTGTCTATGAGTTGTTCTCCGTTTATATTACCAAGATTAAGTACAAGTTCACCAACTTTAGCGAAGTCCCTTAAAGTAATAATAACTCCACTACCGCCCCAACTTACTCCCTCGGCATTTTTAACGCACCACACGTCGTTTGAAACACCAATTTTAACAAATATAGGGCGAAGATAACCAAGAAACTCTTTTCCCGTATCTTCTTTTATTGCTGCCGCCATTAGATCTGCGCCCGAATCGTATAAAAAACGAGTACCAGGCGCACAATGATCTACCGCGTGATTAATATCATTTTCAATCCAATTGTTAGGGTTTTCAGGGTTAGGGTTTCCACTATGACCTAAACTCATTGTTAAACAATCAAAAACAGTGGCTTGTTTTACACGCTCGGTTGGCTCACTGTGAAGATAGTTTTTAAGAAGATCGGCGATCTTGTCCGTGAGTTTCATCACACCATTAGTTATAGCATAACCAACTGCTAGCGATACAAAAGTTTTACTTGACGAATATATTCTATGGGCAAAGTTTTCGTCAAAATGCTCGGCATAACTCTCAGCAATAATATTTCCATTTCTCGCAAGTATAAAGCCGTGCATATTTATCTTATATTCTTCTATTCGTCTTATAAGTTCTAAAACGTCTCTAGAATCCACCCCTTCAGTTTCTGGAGCAACAAAATTCAAGTCCTTAATCATTATTTTTCCTTGTTTAAAATATTTATTAAAGGTGCGTTTTACCGCACCTTTAATAATTTATATAACGGGTTATTCCGGTTTCGTAACCGCCCAAGTGAACGTACTGTCGTGTAATTCTGCGTCTGAACCATCGCTTGCTGCGCCTTCATTGTAAATTGCCGCATACGCTATCATAGAGCCTGCATTTATATCCGTGCCCCATACTAAGCCCGTGTCTATTGACGATTCCGCCAATATTCCACCAGTACTATCTTTATACAAAGACATAGTCAATACTAACGTATTATCACTAGTATCTAGTGAAGTGCTTATCTTCCAAGTGTACGTCGTTTCCGTTCCTTGCGTATTGTCTACACACTGCTTTAATGAGAAATAATTTATACTTGAACCAGTCCAGTTCTTTTCCAATCCTTCGTATGCCGCAGTATTTGCTTGATCCATTCTGTTTGGTCCGTATATTCTTATCTCGTATAATGCACTATTATCGCCAGGAGCATCTGGAACTTTCGCACCGGGGGTAATGAAGATACCTTTACCTCCATCACTAGTCATATTGCCGTTTATACTATCTGCAAAAAGTACTAGGTTTGGCATATTCGCTTTTCCTGGTGCATACGTTATAGTTATTTCCGTTCCTATTCCGTATTCTCCTTTTTCTGCTATATAACTGTTTTCTTTTTCAGTATAATACACAAGTGTTCTGTTTTGATAGAATACACCGTCTAACGTCACACTGCCGTCGTTATTAAAGATTGCTCCACTTGCATATACCACGTTTTCAGGGGCAATAAATGAATCGCTAACAGTTATATTATTTATTGTAGTATCTTGTGCTGTTCTCTTGCCACTTACTGTAATATCTTTAAGCGCTGGCGTAATCATTGTTTTTGTTCCAGTAAGTTCACTTACCGATAAGTTAGTTTCTATGCTCTCATTAAAGATTAGTAAGCTTTGCGTTGCTTGTTTTTCATACAAGTATACGTGAATAACTAACTTTTCGCTTGCGTTAGATGAAGTTCCTACTATATACGTGTAATCTTTTTCTGCATCAAACTCACTCTGTGACGGGAAAGAATCCATTCCTAAAAGTCCACTACTACTGTCTAGCCACATATATGGAGAAGCAGTTATTCTTTGGTTGGTTGCCCAAATTCTAAGATAATCCATTCCCGATCCAGCGCCTGCTCTTTCATCAACACCATCCAAGTGTGAGCCGTTAATTAAGGTTACGCCTTTACCACCACTAGAATATATCTGTCCGTTAAGATTATCTGCAAATAAAGTCAATATCGGCATATTATTGCCTGTAAAATCAAAGGTAAAATATTTACCTACACCGTAATCTCCACCATCTATACTTGTGAAATTAAATTCTCTTCCATTAAGTTCACCATCATATACTGCACCATCAAGTGCCGTACCTGCTATAGTTATTGAACCATCTTGATTATGCGTTACGCCCTTTTCAGTAATTATAGGTTGTTCTGTATAAATTGAAGCTTTAAATGTTGTATCACTTGGAACAAAGCCTTCGCTTTCGTGAACGCCATTAACACCTGCATAAGCAATAATTGAACCTGCTGTTATATCAACGCCCCACACCAATCCCGTATTGTAAGTTGAAACGTTTGAAGGCTCTGAACTACCTTCATAGAGCTTAAGAATAATATTGACGGTCTCATCAGCATTAAGGCTAGTAGTTACAACGTACTTAAACTCAGTCGTGGGCGCACTATTAAATCTAGAAAGCAAGTAGTAGTTGGTAAAATACGCTCCACCATTTTCTCCCCAATCTTCTGGTTCAACGCCTGCATAATCAGTATTCGCCACATTCATTCTGTTCGGTCCGTAAATCCTAAAATCTTGATGACCAGTGCTAGTTTGCTGCACGTTACCAGGCATAATTATTATACCTTTACCACCAACATCAGTCATATCGCCATTAATTTTATCAGCAAAAAGCATAACGTAGGGTATGTTCCCACCATTGAAGGTAAAACTCACTTCCGTACCTATACCATATTCACCATTAAAGGAAACGTAACTATTTTGAGTTTCGTGATAGCAATCCCAAGTTTTATTTACGTAATTTACGTTCTTAAGTGTAATAGTACCATCTTGATTAACGGTTGCACCACTAGCTTTTTCGTTATGTAGCAAGAAGCCGTATTCACCGTCGTTTACCTTATCATTAACTT
>JAZOCA010000008.1:0-10826 GCA_045596285.1 Christensenellaceae bacterium
CTTCTCCCACTGGAGAAGGCTGTTTTTGTGGGGGAAAAATTCACGCCTGCTAGAAAAGGCTGATAACTATTCTAAAACCTGTTCAAACACTACGTTAACGTAAAATGGATAGTTTTTAGAATAACATTGCGATAAAAATATTTTTTGAACGTCTACGTTATTACCACCTGGATCGGTTTGTGTTTGAAAGAATGCTAAAGGACTGCTTTGAGTGTAATAAACGTCTTCAGGCACACCTTCGCCGTTTATAATGGTGGTTTTTACTTCTTCCACTTCTACGTCAGTTTGTTTCGTATCTCTTATTAGTTCCCTAATTATATAATCGGTTACGCTTTTTTGGTAAACTACCTCGTCGTTTACGTTAGTGTATTCTTGAGTTTTCACGACTAAAGGCTTAATAACAAGGTTGGGCTCGGTAAGCTGTGTTGTTGTTTTTACCCAGTTATCGCCACCATCTTTTTCATACCAAATCAAGCCTTCTTCTTCAATATCTAAATGCCTTGTAAGAGTCAACGTTCCTGAAGCATTTTCGGTTATTGTATACCTTATAAGTTCATTTGCCGTTACGTGTAAAAGTATGTCGTCGTGAGTTTCTTCATCTGTAACTTTAGTAGTTATAACGTTTTTAACAACGTAATCTTCCCTAGAAGACATTTCGGTTTTTAATACCCCTGCAGTAAGTTTGACTTCCGTTTTATTAATTAATTCACCGTATTTTACGTAAATCCTAAAATATTTGGTTTGATCTCCATCGCCATTAGAAGTTGCTTCCGATTCGGTAACCAATTGCCAAGTGTAATTACCTGGCGTTCCAAGGCGTTTTACGTAAATATATCCGCCAACAACGTCATGGTCGGAAAAATGGTCTATATATTCCCTTTCTTCGTGAATAAAAGAGCCTAACTCTAACATAGAAGACGAAGAATTATCTACAAACGTGCCAACTTCATCTTTATTGTATACGTGAATATTACCCATTACGTTTTTGTTGTGACTTACAACTACGTGTTCGTTAAAGTGATTTTTCTTTTGATACTGTTCTAAATCAGTTTCGCTTATGGCATCGTTAAAAGCATCTTCTGAAGTATAATATTCTGAAACGGATTGTTCTTTTACCGTTTGCATTATATAATCTATCGAATTTCCACCATCATTCGGGCCGTAAATTGAAGTTATGGGTTCGTAATAGTTTGGATTAATTGTGCTTTGTTTAACAAAATAGCCTGCCAAATGATCATCTTCAATGGTATCGGTGGGCGCAAGGCGAATAGTGTGCTTTACCGTGGTTTTTTCACTTGCCGGTAAAACCATATTGCTCATAGAAATTGTTATTTTGTAAAAAGGAATTTCTCTTGTGAACTTAACTTGCAATGGGGGAAGTAACTTTCCGCCTTCATCTTTTACTGTTGGATTAGTTGTGCTAGTTATAGCAGAAGTATCCCACGTTCTAAAGTGTAATAGTTGGTGTGTTTTTTTAGTATACTCTTCCAGTTTTACTATTACTTTAACGGCTTCGCCGTGTATAGTACCATCAAAAACACCCGTGCAATCATTATTGATTTTTGAAGTTTGAAAGGTTAAATCGTGGTGGTAGGTAGAGTTGTAATCATTACTTGTTGCCGTTTGGAACGCATGCCCGTGTGTTGCTGCATTTATAAAATCCATTAGCACTATTTGCGGAAGCATAGGCTTATCTTCTTCATTAAACAACTGAATTGCAAGTTTGTGAACGAAGTTAACGGGAGCAGAAAAAGAAAGATTATATTTCATTCTTACTTCGGCTACCTTTTCAACACCCTCTACTACACTAAAGTTATTAACCGAAAAGTTTATTGAACGCAAAGCGTTCATTGCTATTTTATCATCTTCAACAGTACCGCCCCAAAAGGCTGTGTTGGTAAATGATAACGCGCTAATGCCATCTATTGATGCGCTTGCAGTAAAACTGCCTGCGCCAGGAGTATGAGTTCCTGCTGGCGCGGTTGAAATATATTTTGAATAAGAAATAGAGCCCGTTATGGCTACCAAGGTTGCTAAAAGAAGGCATAGGCAAGATAAAACGTTCTTTTTTACAAACGCTTTTGCAGTTATGAAAAATGCCTTAAAACTAAAGTTCTTTTTCACGTTTATTCACTTGCCTCCTTTTTTAGTATTTTTGTTGTTTTTTATTTTTAATTATTGCAATCCCCGTCTATAGGTGGATTATCGCCAGTTTGAGTAGCGTTTTCTGCATTTATATTATCGCCAGTTTGGGGCAACTGTTCGCCCGTTATGGCGTTGTTTTCTGCGTTAATATTATCGCCAGTTTGGGGCAACTGTTCGCCCGTTATGGCGTTGTTTTCTGCGTTAATATTATCGCCGTTTTCTAACGAGTTTGAAGCGGATTCTAAAGCAGGTTCTTCTTCATCATCTGATTTAAGAATAAAACCACCAAGCGCAATTATAGCAAGAGCAGAAACGATATATAGCCAACCTTCTTGCTTAACCCAACCAGCAAACTGCCCAAGTTTAGGTAGGTGCAAAACAACTTCGCCAAGTACCCTATCTTTAGAAATGGGAACGGTATCTTTAACGTTGTTGGCATCCCCTTTAGTATTAAAACCGTCTTCTGTGTAACCGATAATGCGGTGCGTTGTTGGTATTTTGTCGCCTTCTGGAAGAAAGGTGATAACGTCGCCAATTTTATAGTCGCCAGTATCTTTAATAATGATCATATCGCCAATATTAACTTGTTTTACCGGGCCACCGGCAACCATAGCGCTTTGCCCGTTCATACTGCCCGTTTCTATAGTGAGTGATGCATAACCGAATATGGATGGAACGGGAGATTTAAGAATAAATTTATCTACTGCAAGCCAAAGAACAACAACCACTAATATGCCAAAAATTGACCATACTATGCCCCAAAGAACTTTTTTTATTATTGAAAATATTGATTTTAATTTTTCGCGCATAAGTCCTCCGTGGCAACTAAAGTTGCAGTAGTATTCGGCTAAAGCCGAATGATTTGTTTATAATATAAATTCGCGCATTCCCCCTTTTAAAGGGGGAACACGTGATTTATACTTAGTTTGTTTTTCTTTTTACTTTTTTATTAAGTAATTAAGCTATTATTACTGAATTTGTTCAATATTGATACTTAATGTGAAGATCATTGCTGTTTCAATGTTGCTTGCATAGTTTGTTTCTTCAGCTGGCGTTGTTCCAATTTTATAATTGCCAACGTATGTTCCATTAATACCTTTCTGAGCAGGATCGAGAACATCATCCCAAGGTTTGCCAGCAGATTTATAACCAATAAGTGAATCTTCAACGTTTCTATTCGCACCATTCAAACCACTTACGTCGGCAGTTTCAAGAGCCCATGCCCAAGATAAAGTATAAGTTCCTTCAGCGTCTGCCGCCTCACCTGCTTCAATAGCTACAGGACCAGCATTAATTGCACTCATTATTTCTGATAATTTCACACCATTACAACCATCAACTATTTCCGCGCCTTTTTTCAAAGTCCATTTTACGGGATAATAGTCATCATAATGTATTTCATTATCTACATCACCTGTAATAGTAATTTGCGCCTTTACTTCAGCAGTACCTTCAATAGAGAAAGTCATTGAACCAGTTGAGCCAGGAGCAACAACATCCGTAGCAGGTTCTGAATTCGACTTGATGGTAATACCAGTCTCTGCACCTTCATTAACCGTCGATAAAGTCGTACCAGTATACTTTGTACCGAAAAGGCTATCTGCTTGAACGTTTACAACAAAGCCCCATTTTGCAGCAGTTGCATTTTGGCTTGTTGTACCAGTAGTAATATATCTTGAATAAGTCATAGCGCCCATGCCGGCAACTAAACCTATCATAAGGACCATTGCAACAACAACGAGCAGTTTTTTGTTTTTACGTGTTTTCATAATTTTATCTCTCCTTTTAAGAGTTAAAAGTGCATTTTTATAAAATGCTAAAATAATAATTAAAGTTTTTGCGTTTAGCGTTTTTTGCTTTCATAAAATAATGAATTTATACGCGTGCGTGCGGGAAGTTACCAGTTTTGCGCGCGCTTGTTCATTAACCAAGCAATATAGAATACAAGAATTGCCGTGTTGATAAACAACATAACAAGCCATAACCAACGTATAGTTCCGCCGTATTCTTCCGTGCCTTCTACTTCTATTTTGTTACCGCCTTGAGCGGTTGGGTCTATATGCTCTTCTGCATAAGTGTTGATTTGAAGGGTTAACGTAACGCCCTTTTCGGCAGATAAATCGCCGTATAGGGTATCTAATTCGTCGTTACCGCCTTCAAATTCCCAGTAGAGTTCTAAAGTGAAAGTTTCGTATGAATTAGCGCCCAAAAGCCCGGGATGACGTGCAAGTGATGCATGCTGAACTTGAACGTATTCTTCTTCGTTACCGATAACGTATTCGCCCCTATCGTTAGAAAGGCGAACTTTTAAGGGGAACTGGTAATCTTTTTGCTTTGTATCACCTATTTTTAAAATGAAATCTAAATCGGTTTCGTAAACAACAGCCATATTACCGCTGTTTTGCATTGTAAATTTATAGGTGGTTAAAACGCCGGGTGCAATAAGTTTAGTTCCGTCTTGCGAAACAACAGTTGCCTGCCCTTCGCCGTTAAGATATTGTGCGCTAAACATGTTAACCCTTTTTTCGGCTTCCCAAATAACGCCATCTTCATCATCAACTTCTACGGACGGATTCTTGCCAACAATAAATAGTATATCTGTTCCTTCAGGTAAAGTGTTACCAACGCGTAAGGCAATAATGCCAAGCGTCATTAATAGTAGCACAAAAACAATATTAACCATAAGCATTATCCAAACCCATTGCTTACGCAACCCTTGTTTGGAACTTCTTGTACTTTCTGTTGCCATATTGCCCCACCTCCTTGTAATTTTTTATCTGAATTCTTTTAGCTTGCCCTGCCACGATCAAGTAAGCCTTTGTTAGCTTGGCTACGGCACAAAAGATTGATTATTATTCCTTTGCACCGTAGCTTGCGTTAATTTTATTACATTCTTTTTCGCTAAACTTTAACTATCTATTAACTATTAACTATTAACTGTTAATTAGTCAACTTGGGTTGCGGTTACGCTAAAGCCACTTTCCACTGTTAAGCAATAATCAGTTGATTCAATAGCAACGTAATCTTGTCCAGTTAATTTAACAACTGTAACATGACCGATGTTACCTAAAATGGTATCACACTTATTTGCTAATTCTTTTTCTGCAGCATTAGCACCGTTTTCAATAGCCCATGCCCAAGTAAGAGTATAGGTTAAATCTACGTTAGTATTAGCTTCGTAAGCAGGTAAAGCATTAATACCGTCAACTAAATTAGCAACTGCAGCTGCAAGAGTAGCAAATTGTTGTGTGCCACTACCAACACCAGGTGTTGCGGTAGCAACTACTGCACCAGTCCAAACGATAGGATAGTAAACAGCATCAACTCTTACTTTGTCAGTAAGTTTATAGTAAGTTGCACCAGTATTTGCTAAATAATAGCTTAAAGAAGCAGGTTTATAGGTAGAGCTTTCTAAATAGTAAATGCCTTCTTCAATGAAATCAGTTGCAGCATTTACACCGTGAGCTTCAACCATTACACCATAAGTATTAATACCTAGGAAAATATCCTGTGTAGGATTTGCCGTTGCTGTAAATTCAAAAGAAACTTCAGGTTGACCTTTTAATTTGATTTGAATACCAGTATCATTTTTAGTTCCAGGTGCTACTACTTTATCAGCAGATGCAGTATTAACACTTCCTGAAGTTTCAGCCATAATGCTGTCTCCAAATGAGCCCGCACCATTTGCACCATATGCTTTACCAAACATAGTACCAGAAGCAGAAACTTCTACACCCCATTTAGCAACACGCGCTGTATCTGAAGCAGAATTAGCGGTTGTGTACTTAGCAAAAGTTGTGCCGATAGCACAGGTTGTGATAAGACAGAGCATAATCATTGCAGATGCAATTTTTAACATTCTGTTTTTCTTCATTTTTTTCTCTCCTTTTTTTAGGCTTTTTTTTATTTTATTTTTTTAAAGCCGAGATTTTTTTGCCATTAGGCATTATTCTTCCCTTTTTCGGGGACAGCAAAGGGATGAACCCTTTACGTTTGCGCTTCTTTTAAAAAGCGCGTTGTATAATATTCATCACCCCGTAACGTGGCCCACGAGGGAAGAATACAATATTAAAACGGGCGGTTTTACCACCCTGTTTGCCAAGGTTTGGTTGTTTTGTAAAAGCGTTGATGAGATTCTATCGCCTTACGGCTTCAGAATGACAGTATGGCTTCTCCGGTGGGAGAAGCTGTCAACAAAGTTGACTGATGAGGCGTTGCGAACATAGTTCGCGTTTTATTATTATAGAACAACACCTTATAGAACAACACTTCATCTATAGAACAACACCTCATCTATAGAAGAACACCTCATCCACCGCTAAAGCGGTCCCCCTTCTCCCACTGGAGAAGGCTGTTTTTGTGGGGGAGATTTAGTCTCACTCCCACTGGGGAAGGCTTAAACAAATTATTCTTCGCTTGACGTATCGTTTGAATTGTTAGAATCATTGTTTTGCTCTTTTTCTTTTTTTAGCGCTTCTAATTCAGCGCGCAAAGCGTCTATATCGCCTTGTTTTTGCTTATCTTTTTTGAAGCGAGCAAATATTTCGTAACCTGCAAATAATGCTATGGGAACAAAGATGCAAACCAAAAGCCCAAGTGGCGTTTGAGTGAATAACACAACGTGACCTATCACGCCTATTCTTTTTTCGGACCAAATACCAATAAGATTTTCTGCCGGAACGGACATACGGTCTTCAATATTGTTGTTATCACCCTGCGTTCTGAAAGAAATTTTTCCGTCTTCTTCTTCAACTTTGTTTACGCGGTGGGTTACAACGCTTGAGCCGTTGCCTTCTGGGTCAAAGAAAGAAATTACGTCGCCTTCTTTAACATCGCTGGCGTCAATCTTATAACATATAATCAAGTCGCCCGCTTTTATTGTTGGGTCCATTGATTCCGTTACTACGATTAGCGGTATATTTTTACCGATTGACGGCACTTCGTTCGGGTTTAACATTCCCTTAATAATTAGCGTGCAGTTAAGCACGAGTATAGGCAACAAAAGAACACACAGAACTATAGCTATTACGTTTAGAACCTTTTTTGTAGCGCTAGGTTGTTCATTTAGGTTGTTTGTTGAGTTTTGATTATTACTGGATTTTTCCATTTTTCTTACTCTCACTTTTTTTGATTTGTGATTGCACAGTAAAAACTATCCCCTATTATATTTTTATTTACCAAGACGTTTGGGATATGCCTTTTTCTTTTGCACATAGAAAGTTGACTGTGAATCATTTTTTGTGGCTATAGTTAACAATCACTTTTTATCAAGGATTATTCTGCGCTTCCTTCTTCTTTTGCAAGTCTGCGCTTTTCACGGCGTTTTTCACGGGCAAGTTCTTTCTTGTGTTCTTTATCTTCTGCGATTTGTTGACATACAAGGTCTATCCCGTCTTTTACAACGCCTACGGCTGATGCTTCTAATACTCTTACTTGCGTTGCAGACTGTTTGATTCTTACGTTTGATTCACTTGCGTAATTGTTAAAATCGCGGTCTATAAAATTAAACTCGCACACGATTTCGCCACGCTTTATCATCATTCGAAGAACTTTGTATGCACCGATTTTGTAATCGTATGATCCGCTGCGCTTAGATTCTTTTACGCCTTCTTTGCTGATTGCGTGTTTTACAATGTCATCAAAGTAACGTTTGAATTCAGTTGATAACGTGCCGTACTTTTCTTCCATCGTTAACGATACGCGGTTGAAACTTACTGCATCTGGATCGTCTTCTTCCTCTTCGGCTACCGCTACAGCAATTTCTTCGGCTGGCGCTTCTTCAATTACAGCAGTCTCTTCTACCACAGGCGCTTCAGCAGGTTCTTCTGCCACAGGCGCAGGATCAAGAGCGGGTGCGGGAATTACCGCAGGTTGAACTACTACCTGAACAGGTTCTGGTTGCGCAGGCGTAGCCGTTAATTGCTTTTCTTCCCTTTCACGCTCACGGCGAGCAAGTGCACTTTCGTGTATAATGTCACGAACGATTACCACTACTGCAAACAAGCATAGAGCGCATAGGAAAAGCATGAATACGATAACGACTATCTGCAACATGTTTTCCATCATAATACTAATCTCCTTACAAGAATTTGTTTCGTTTTTTATACTACGGCTTTTGCCGATTAAAACCATTTTTATTTTTTAAACGTGTATTTTCATTTTCACGATTAATTTATATTCTTAATGCGATTTTGGATTGCATCTCACACATTATATACGCGTTACGCGCGATACGCGCATTCGCGTACACTTACACGCCCACGCGCGAATTTTTTTACGCCTAGTCTATTAGGCGCTTGCTTTTTGTTCACGGCTTTTTTGTTAGGCGTTAGAAATTTTAAATATCGTATACACTTATATTTGTAAAAGTATACTTTTTTTGGTAATTTTTTTACCTCTTTTTTATAGGCGAATTATACAGTTCATCTATTTTTTTTGCGCTTTTACAGCCATTTATAGGATAAAATTGAATAAACCGTATCAGTCAAAAAACGTATACTTTATTTGACTATCTTCACATAATAATGGTATAAATTTGCCGTTACAACAAATTATAAGTGCAAATTTTTTAACAACATAAAAAACGGCTACGTTGTTGTAACCGCATAATAAAGTAT
Source organism: Christensenellaceae bacterium (assembly GCA_045596285.1). Lineage (GTDB taxonomy): Bacteria > Bacillota > Clostridia > Christensenellales > Borkfalkiaceae > HGM11416. Next base: position 8,763 of record JAZOCA010000008.1, read on the forward strand.
GGGTTTTTGCTGAAAAAACGAAAGCCACCGAGAAGCGTTTATTCTATGCTTAACGGCAAGCTGTTACGCAATGAGAAAAGTTGAACGTTAAACGATAAAACGTAATACGTTGTTCAAAAATTGATACGTTAAACGATTCTCCCCATATAAAAACCTTCTTTTTATGCGAAAACAATGGTCCATTTTGTTAGTAAAGTATAGCATAAACATTTTTAATTATCAACAAATTTTGAGTATTATTTTAATTATTATTAAAAATCGACATTTTGTTTAAGAAAAATGCATTTTTAAAAACTCCTTACCTATTCTTGTTTCATTTTTTTAACTTACGTTGTATTTTTTTACTGTCTTATCACAAACAGAAAAAATATTATTATGCACTTTTTAATTTTATGCACAACAAATTGCAAACAATATGGTTTAAAATAAAATAACGTTTGATTTTATTTGAAAAAAATTAGTAAAAAGTTAACCTATAGGCGCGTTAACTCAGTCTTACAATAAGAAAAAAATTATAATATTCTTCTTTCTTCTTGCTGTTTTTTATAAGGCGGTTTTTATACTTAAATTCTACGTATTGATTTTATTTGCCTATTTTTTTTTCGCGTTTTTCGATAAAAGTATGCCTATAAGACGATTATCGGCACTTTTAACACAAAAATAGCAACAAATAAGCTATATGCGGTTAAAGTATTATTTTAATTTTTAACGCGATATAGTTTGTTTTATTTTGATAAGTGTGGTATTATATAAATAGTTGAATTTTTGGTTTTACTAAGGAGATTACTAATGAATATCAATAAGGTTAAAGAAATTTTATCTAATACCGCATACGTCAGAATGGGCGGTAGCGAACAAGAACTTAAATGTGCTAATTATATTTGCGAAGTTTTGCTTGAAATGGGTTTAAATGCAAATCTTGCGCCCTTTGAAGTGCCTTTTGCTAAAATCACTAAAGCCGAACTTTATATAGACGGTAAAGCAATTCCCTGTAAGGGATATACCCTTTGCGGTTCTCACGATTTATCTGCACCCCTGTTTTATTTGCGCGCAGACGATAAATATTCTCTTTCTAACTGCAAAGATAAAATCGTTTTATTAGACGGTTATTTGCGTCACTGGGCTTACCAAGATATTTTTAACGCCGGCGCAAAAGGCATTATTACTTACGACGGTTGCGTTAATTACGTCGATAGAGATATAGACCAACGCGAACTTAGACCTGCCGTTGCTAACGGTAATATCTTGCCTTGCGTTAATATCAATGCCAAAGATGCCGTTGATATCATTAACGAAGATGCAAAAATCGCTAAAATCGTTATTGAACAAGAAGAATTTAAATGCAATTCTCATAACGTCGTTTTGGAACTTATGGGCAATAGAGATGAATTTATTACATTTACCGCGCATTACGATACCACTTCTCTTTCTAACGGCGCTTACGATAATATGAGCGGGTGCATCGGACTTATCGCTTTGGCAGAATATTTTTCTGCTAACCCACACGACTACTCTATGCGATTTATCTGGTGCGGTAGCGAAGAAAGGGGGTTGTTGGGCGCTAAGGCGTACTGCAACGATAACGAAGAACAACTTAAAAACACCGCACTTAATATTAACCTTGATATGATCGGTTGTATTATGGGCAAATTTATTGCTTGTTGCACCTGCGAAAATGCATTAGTTAATTATATTTCTTACCTTGGCGACGAACTCGGTTTTCAAGTTAAAGCATACCAAGACGTTTATTCAAGCGACTCTACTCCATTTGCAGATAAAGGCGTTCCCGCTGTTTCATTTGCAAGACTTGCTGGGCGCGAAACCGCTACTATACATAACTCTTACGATACCGATAAACTTTTAAAGCCTGAACAACTTCTTTTAGACGTTGAATTTATTACCGCCTTTTCAAACCGCATGGCAAACGCTAAACGTTGCCCTGTTAGTAAAGAGATTCCCGATAATATGAAAGAAAAATTAGATGAATACCTTTTAAGAAAAAGAAAGAAATAATTATATAGTATAAAGTAAATATCCCCCACTAAAGTGGGGGCTTTATTTTGC
>JAZOCA010000009.1:0-4740 GCA_045596285.1 Christensenellaceae bacterium
TTTTTAAATCTTCATTTTTTGAAAATATTACTGTTCCAGTATGATAATCACATAAATAAGCAATTTGCGAGCTTACTATGGTATTTTCAGATGCAAATACCGTTTTGCTTGAATGAACAAAACTAACGCTTAAAAATGCAACCATTATAATAAATATCTTTTTCATTTTACACCTCTTAAATATATCTTTTGCAATATTTAAAAAGTTATTTATAAAAAAATATTAATCGGTCTTACAATCAAACTTATTAAAAATCCTTCCCACAAAAATGCAATTATGCAAAACATAAAAGATACTAAAACATATAGTAATAATCTATTTTTTTTATGATTTTTACAATGTTGTTTTCGAGTATTTAAATCAAATAATAAAAGGGATAGTAAGCTGATTGATAACAAGCGAAGAATGGAAGATGGCAGTAAAATTACAAGGTTGATAAAAATTCCAGTCAGCCCAAAAATTTCAATTACAATACCAAATACAATTCCAAAAATAAAACCTTGATAGATTATAAAAATAAAGTGAATAATACTGCCCCAGGTAATTAATCCAGCAAAAACAATAAAACAAATTAATATAAAATTAAAAAATAATTTTCTAAACAAATGCCCCCAAATAAGTGTGTTAGGTGTAAAAATTACAATATAACTATTATAAACGTTATCATAGAAAAAACTTGTTTGTACTTCAGTTCTAAAACAAACTGACAATATAATCCCTATACAAAATAAAAGAAGTTCAATTATTAAATATACGTATCTATTTTTTATAATTTTAATAATTTCGCTGAATGATTTTATCATAAATAAAAACTCCCATAAAGAATATGAGAGTTTTATTTTATTTATAACGCTAATTAGTAATTTTACAATACATTTTATCGATAGATATAGCATATCCCCTAAGAGAATCATTTAAAAAAACATGAGTTACTGCTCCAACTATTTTATTATTTTGTACGATAGGACTTCCACTCATCCCCTGCACTATACCGCCAGCGTATTTTATTAATTTTTCATCAGTTATTTTAATAACCATGTTTTTATTATTTTTTTCATTTTCATCCACCTTAACAATTGCAATTTTATATTTTTTAGGAGAAAACCCACTTATAGTTGTGTATATTTCTGCACTACCTGGTTGCGGAGAACCAAGTTCGTATTTTTCAGTGGATGAAGATAGTTTATTTATATCGAGTTTACCTATTAAACCAACGGAAGAGTTTTCCGTTACATATCCAAGTTTATTATTTCTTATAATAGAACCTTTTAACTCTCCTGCATATCCACGAGAGCCTTTAGTAACTCCAACTATTTTACATTCATAAACGTTGCCGCCTCCAACGCCCAACAAATTACCCTCTTCATCTAAAATAGGATGTCCTAATGAACAATAATTTCCCTTTTGGTCAATAATCGTAACCGTTCCTATACCTGATAAATAATCTCGTATTAAAACCCCTATTTTATATTCACCACTTAAATCCATCTTAGGAAATATATTTACAATACTCTTGTTATCTCCTGAAAGAATTTCAGCGATAATACCACCATTCTTGTATTTTTCTAAAACACTATCTATATCAGCTGCCGTTTGTATATTAGTTCCATTAAGAGAAATTATATAATCACCGGGTTTTATACCTGCATCCTTGGCAGGTAAATAAATATCGTCATCACATATTACTTCTGTTAAACCAATAACCAGCGCACCCTTGCCAGATAGATCAAAACCTAATGGAAATCCTCCAACGTAATAATATGAATTGTCAGCATAAACGTAAGTATTTGTAATACAAGATAAAATAACTATAAGAAAAAACAACAAAAGCTTTTTTAGTATTTTCAAAATTAACCACTCCTAAATAAACAAGTGAAGTTATTATGGGTTAATATAAAATAAATATACAAAAAACCCCGAAATCAATCGGGGCTTAAAATTTAAAGTTTCTCTTTATATTGTTTTGCGTCGTCTAACATTTTACTCGCATGCGTAATAGCAGATTGATCATTAACAGATCCACCTATTAGTCTTACGATTTCTTCAATTTTTTCTTTGTTAGATAAATTTTTAATGCTTGTATGAGTTTTGTTTTCCTCTTCATGTTTCTCAATCAGCAAAGAATTATCTGCCATAGATGCAATTTGCGGAAGATGTGATATTGCAATTACTTGCTTATTTTTTGCAATTTGTGCAAACTGTTTGGCTACTATACTTGCTGTTATACCACTAATACCGGCATCAATTTCGTCAAAAATATACGTTGCAGAGTCAACCGATAACTGAGTTTTTAAAGCAAGCATAAATCGACTCATTTCACCACCGCTAATAATTTTTGATAGTGGCTTAACTGGTTCTCCTGCATTTGCAGAAAACATAAATTCAACTTTATCTAAACCTGTCAAATTAAAGGTTTTTATTTGTTCTAATTGAGGAATTTCTTCAAAATCAATGTAAAAAACAGCCTTTGGCATTCCTAATTCGTTTAATTTCAAAGTAACATTTTTACAAAATGCATTTGCAAATTCCTTACGTTTTTTTGATAAATTTAAACAAACTTCATATAATTGAACTCTTTGTTTTGAAATTTCTTTAATAAGGGTTTCACAGTTTTTTTCAAAATTAATTAAAGAATCTTTTTCAAGAAGTGCTTTTTGAAGATAATCATTAACTTCATTTACGCTTGAACCATATTTACGAGAAAAATTTCTATATACTTCTAATCTTTGTTCAATATCGTCGATATTTAAATTGTTATCATCAAGATTAGATATCAAACTATCAACTGTATCAGCTACATCGTCAAGTTCTTCTCGGCACGAACGTATTCTATCTAAAATGGATGAATACTCCTCGCCCAAATTAGATATTTGTTTTATACATTGTTCCCCAGCAAGTAAACAATCAATAGTTGCATTTTCTTCCGTAAGCGAACTTAAGACTCCTTGCAATGCATTATGCAATTTTTCAAGATTGTTAATTTTTTCTCTCTGAATTAGAAGTTCTTCTTTTTCGCCCTCTTTCAATTGTGCTTTTTCAATTTCATTTATTTGATATTCTAAAATATCAAGTCTTTTGAATCTCTCATCTGGATCGCCACCAAGTTTTTCTAATTTTTTCTCATTTTCGCGCAATTCAATGTAAATATTATGCAATTTCGAAATAATTTCTGCCGTATTAGCGCCCGAATCTATACATTCAAGTTGTTTGGTTTTTGATAAAAGCGAAAAATGCTCACTTTGTCCATGAACGTCAACCAAGTGAGAAGTAACCTTTCTCAGCATTGTAGCGGTAATGTTTTCGCCATTTAATTTAATATATCCATTACCGTTAACGTCATATTTTCTTTTAATAATAAGATCATTAGAAAATTCTATATCAAACTCATTTAATATATTCTTTACGGCATCCGTAAGATCGGAAAATAAACAGGTAACTAAACAAAAATCTTCCCCATGTCTTATCATGGTTCTATCTGCTTTCGCGCCAAGCACAAAGTTAATCGAATCTAAAATGACCGATTTGCCTGCTCCAGTTTCACCCGAAAGAATATTTAACCCATCACGAAAATCAATTTCCGCATATTCAATAAGGGCTATATTTTTGATAGTCAAATTAACTAACATAAATTATCCTTTATAAATTATTATAATAATTCTTGCAATCTCGCAGCAACAACGGTTGCCTCCTGTATGCTATGAGTAACAACAAGCAAAGTATCGTCTCCAGCAACACATCCTACAACCTCTTTATAATTTAAACTGTCAACAGTAGCACCAACAGGTGCACCGTTACTAATTAAAGTTTTTATCACTATTAAATTTTGAGCGACTTCAATAGAAACGACGGCAGCCTTAAACAAGCTTAAGAATTTAGAATTATCAATTTGCTTGCTTTGAGTAACCTGAACGTAACGATATTTTTTATTCTTACCTGCAACCTTAATAAGTTTTAATTCATTTATATCTCTAGATACCGTTGCTTGGGTAACGTTATACCCTGAATTATTTAACATTACAATAAGTTCTTCTTGTGTTTCTACTTCATTTTGTTTTATAATTTCAAGAAGTTTTTGCTGACGTTTTATTTTTGCCATATTTACCCCCGCTTGGACCAAGCTTGTAATTTATTATTCAATACCGCAAAAAAATCATCACTTTTTACGGTTTTTAATTGCTTATGATGCAATATAACTTCTAACGTTTCGCCGACCTTTAAAATACCCTTAAAATCGCTATCACAATAAATATTAGCTGGAGCATTTGCTCTTTTTAGTTGTATTTTAGTCGTAAAATCATTCGGATATACAATTGAGCTACATTTTGAAGAATGTGAGCAAATCGGCGTAGCTATGAACGCCTTAGATGATGGATGTAAAATAGCGCCACCAGCAGAAAGAGAATAAGCAGTTGAACCCGTAGGTGTCGCAATTATATAACCATCTGAATCAATTACTTGCGCAACTTCATTATTTATTACAAGCTGAAAGGTATTTGTCTCACATCTATTTGAATGATTCCTTTCAATAATTACGTCATTTAATGCATAGAAAAAACGACCATCTAATTTTAATTGCAATATATCCCTTAACTGGTAATTATAAGTATTATTCTTAATATCGTTTAATAACTTATCAATATTCGAGGCCTCGTAAGCACATAGAAACCCCAAATTACCTGTATTTACAGCAAGTATGGGGCAATCACATTTTAACGCATATTCAACGCATCTCAATGCCG
>JAZOCA010000010.1:0-32156 GCA_045596285.1 Christensenellaceae bacterium
GGCGAAGAGGCGAAGCGCGTCCAGTGGACGAAAAAGCAAGCCGATGAGGTGGCAGCGGTCGAGAAATCGAGCAAAGCATTGCGAAGATTTGTCGGGCACCGCAACAGGGCAAAGAAAATCCTCGTTCACCCTCCCCGCAACTAAGTGAGACACCGTTGAACCTCATCAGGTTCAACGGTGTTTTTTATTAGGAAAATACTGACGATTTTAAGGTTCTAAAAGTGATGAAAAACATCAAATTTTTCTTCCGTAAAATTGGTCTTTTTTATATAAACGTTCTTAACAACTCTTGTTTTGTTGTAAAAAATTGTATTTTGATAAAAGAGAAAGCCCTGACTTGTTTCGTCAGGACTTTTTGTTTTTTGATATTTATAAAAGATTTCTATTTTGTTTTCGTATGTTTACTTCAAACGACGTCGCTTTGGCAAACGAAATATTGAAAAAATTAAATGTAAGATAAGCTTATCCGCTTACTGAACGTAAACGGTTTATGTTTTTATTTTTACGATATTACATGGCTAAAACATAATTTGTAAAATATTCGCGTTAAAATAGTCAAGGCATAAAAAGTCAATACATAGCGTATTTTGGACAATTTTATATATCGACATATATCACATTATCGTGTTAGAATTAACAAAATATTCATAGCGGGACAAAATAAGGAGTAAAGAATTTATGAAAGTAGGTTTAAATTTATTTTCAATATGCAACCTAATAAAAACTGAAGAGAATTTCATATCGACGGCAAAACAACTTAAAGATATGGGATATGACTTTGCACAATTTTCGGGGGCTCCATACGACTATCAAATGATAGAGAGGGTAGTTAAAGAAAGCAAACTGCCCATCGTATTGACGCACGTCCCGTATGATAAAATCATCAATGAACCAGAAAAATTAGTTGAAGAACACGCGGTGTTCGGCTGTAAAAATATTGGCTTAGGTGCAATGCCTGCTAAACATATGGTAGATAGTGAAAAATGGACTAAGGCAATGGATGAAGTAAACGTTGCGGCAGAGAAAATTGAGAAAAAAGGTGGTCATTTTTTCTATCATCATCATCAGTTTGAGTTTTTCCGTATGGATAATGGACAAAGACCTTTTGATTATATGGTGGAAAATTGTCCTGCCATTAATTTCACTTTGGATAGCTATTGGTTACAGTATGCTGGAGTAAATCCCGAAACGATCGCTAATAAGTTAAAGGGTAGGGTTGGATGTGTACATCTTAAAGATTACCGCCTTAAGAGTGGCGACGTTCTAAAATATGAATTTACCCCTGAATTTGCGCCTGTCGGTAGTGGGAATCTAGATTTTATTAAGATTATTGAAAATTGTAAGGCGGCAGGAACTGAATACTTTATAGTGGAGCAAGATAACGCAAGTAAAATGGAAGATCCACTAGGGCAAGTTAGAATGAGTGTTGAATATTTAAAAACATTACAAATGTGAAGGTGAGGTATAAAAAGGTCAATACGCAGCGTATTTTGGACAATTTTATATATTTACATTTCACTACGACAAGGTTAAGATAAACAAGTCAATTGTGAGGAGTTTTAATTTATAACTTTAAGTGTATAAAAATTTATCACTAAAAAACTAAAAAGGAGAGAAAAATGAAACTAAAAAAATTATTATGTTTAGCAATGGCAAGTATGATTTCGGTAAGCGTAATAGGTAACGTTGGATGTTTTGGTGGCGCGACCGTTGATGTCAATGATTTATCTGTGCCTGTTTACCAGGATGCTGGTGAAACTGTATTGCGTGTGGATCTTCCGCCAAACCAAGCTGATAGGGAGCAAATGCTTTTGTATAAAGAATGTGGGTTTAATGCAATACCTTTGACTGATGACTTTTGTTCTTCATCAGAAGTTGCGCCTTATATGGAAGAAATTGCAGTTTACAAAGAAGAACTTGCGAAGTGGGATGGTGTAAATCTTGCTACCAAACCTATTGAACCAGAAAAGCCAGCATATATCAAGGCGCTTGAGCTTTGCGAAGAACTTGATATTGATGTGTATATCCGTCCACATAGCGACAACGTTGCAGAACTGCCTGAAACAATGTTTGACGAAAACGGCGTAGCTCAAAAAAACTATTTTGAAGAAAGATTTTATAATTTTAACTTTAAAGATTATCCTGCAGTGAAAGGTTTTATGATGTGCGACGAACCAACGTACGGCAAATTGACAGATTTACAAAACAGATATATTCCGTGGTTTAACGAAAATTACGGTGATGAAGGTTATGAAGTATTGATTAACCACTTATCGCCGGGTGCTAGCCTTGCGTGGAAAGATAAGTATAGTTCTTCACTATCTTATGATGATTATATTGGACATTTCTATAACGACGTTTTAGGGCCTGCAAAGGCAGTAAATAAAGTATTCTCACACGACGGATACGTATTAAATACTAACGGCGCAAATAATTACATTGACGAAAGACATTTGTTTAGTGGATTAAGAATGCGTCAATACGCTGATGAATATGGGGTGGACTACGGCGCATACATACAGTGCTTCCACGGACACGATACGTTAAGACCGATGACTTCATATGCGGATTTTTCTTTTCAAGTATGCACTTATCTTGCTCTTGGAGCAAAAGTACTGTCGTTTTATGGCTATAGAGACTATCCGCCGGAGAACCATTTAATGAGTGGTGGCGATAGAACGGAAAAATGGTACTGGGTAAAAGAAGTTAACCAAATGATCAAAAAGATTGACGGGGTTATTTATAACTTCGATTGGCAAGGATTATTTACTAATATCGGAACTGGTGGTTTTTTAGAAGAAGTAGAACATTTTAACGCTATAAAAGAAATAGACCTAGACAAATTAGACGGCGTTAAGTCGTTTAAGAGTAAATATAACGCTATCGTTGGTCAGTTTGAAGATCCTAATGGAAATAAAGGATTTATGCTAGTAAACTATGAAGAACCAAGTATAAAGCATACAAATAAGGTAACGATGGAGTTTGAAAATGCAGACGGATTATTGCTTTATAGAAATGGCGAGCCAACAGTTTTGGGATTAACTGGTAAAACGTTTACTATTGATTTAGAGGCAGGGGAAGGCGTGTTTATGGTTCCGCTCTTCAAAAAATAATTTGCGATTTACTAGCGAACAAATAAGGAGATTTTATGGATAACAATTTCACTAGAGAACAGCCAAGACTACAAGAATTAAGCAAGAAAAAGAATGTTATCAAGAACGGTGGGCTTTTATTTTCCACTTTAATGTTGTTGCCAGCGATCTTGCACTTTTTGATATTTTATTGTGGCGTTAACTTTAACTCTATTTTGTTAGCGTTCAGCGTGCCGACACCTGACGGAGGGCAAGAGTTTTCTCTTTTTAACTTTGAAAAATTTTTTAGAGAACTGCAAAAACCCGATTCTGCCGTATATATGGCGTTTTTTAACACGCTAGAATATTACGGACTGAAAGTAGGAAAATTTGTATTAACAAGTTTCGTATCTTTCTTCTTTTATAAAAAATTACCTTTCCATAGGGCGTACAAAATATTATTCTTTTTACCTAGTATGATTCCTGATATGGTGTACATTTCAGTATTTAAACAATTCGTTGATAAATACGGTCCCTTGTACGAAGCATTGACGAATTTGGGAATTAATATGGCTCCGCCCTTTACAGAGCCGACTAATGCGGAGCGTTGGATTCAGTTTTATCATTTCTGGTCTGGGTTTGGACCACAACTGCTAATACAAATCGGAGCGATGAATAGAATCCCCGAAGAAGTAATAGATGCTGCTAAATTAGACGGATGCGTAGGCTTTAAGGAGTTTAGGTATATAGTATTGCCGCTAATATTTGAAACGATTGCAACTTATTTCCTACTTGGAATAGTAGAAATCTTCCAGTCTACAGGACCATTCCTCTTCTTCGTAGGAACGGATATGCCACAAGTTTACACGCTACAATATTGGATATTTACTCAAACTTTAGGTGGAGCAACTAACTACCCTGCAGCAATAGGTTTAATATTTACCGTGCTTGCTTTGCCGTTGGTTCTAATAAGTAGATACTTCATAAACAAAGTAGACACGGTTACTTATTAAGAGAGGTGTGATAATGAGAATTAAAAAAGTACCTGGTACAGAAATTGCTATTGAAAAATCAAAGAAAAAAACCAGTTGGGTAATGATAACAATGAGTATTGTCTTTGGTATATATGCGTTAAGCCTTATTTTACCCGTTGCGTGGGGAATAGTGGCGTCTTTAAAAGAAAGACTCGATTATATGCAAGACAAGGTATCCTTTCCTGATTCACCACAATTTATTAACTATATTACGGCGTTTACAGAACTCCAATTAGAGGGGGACAATATGTTCGTAATGATTTTTAACAGTTTGTGGTATTCTGTTGGTACACCGTTAATTTCGGTGTTTACAACACTACTTGCATCTTACGTGTGTGCTAAATATAGCAAGTATATTTTGTGTAAAATAATCTATTGGATTGCTATTATTACTATGATGATTCCAATTTCTGGAAGTATGCCATCGTCGTTAAAGATAAGTCAATTACTAGGCCTTTACGATAATCCTCTTACATTAGTTACGGCTATCGGTGGGTTGGGCTCGAATTTCGTAATAGGTTATGCCTTTTTTAAGGGCGTTGACTGGGCATATGCAGAGTCTGCATTTATGGATGGAGCAAGTAATTTTAGAGTTTATTGGGAAATTATGTTACCACAAGCGATTTCGCCGATAATTGCATTAGTTTTAGTTGGTTTTATATCTGCTTGGAACGACAGTAAAGGAACACTAGTTTATCTACCTAGTTATCCGACGCTTGCATCAGGTTTTTATAAATATCAACAAATGCAAGGACTAAACTTAAATTGGCCTGTATATTTTGCTGGTTTATTCGTCGCAGCGCTTCCGATAATAGCGCTTTACATTGCTTTCCAAGATAAGCTTATGAACTTAAATATGGGTGGCGGATTGAAAGGCTAAATATTTGTTTAGAAAGAATTTATATTTCAATAATAAAACAAAAAAATTTATTAAAGGAGAAACGAAATGAAAAAATTTATAGCACTTATAGCAGCGGTTCTTGTTGCTATAACAGCATTCCCAGGTTGTAAGACAACGCAAACGGGCGAATTAGAGGAGTTTAGAAACAGACCTAAAGAAGTCGTTGTATATTATTCATATAACGCTTACGGTAAAAACTGGATTACAGAAGTTGCAAAAAAATATATGACAGACTACAACACAGACACTTATATTAACTTGAAGAAGTCTTTAGATTCTGGTACGGATTTAGCAAAAGTTGAGTCAGGGGTTAACGTTGGCGATCTTTACATTCTTGATATGCATATGGAAGGACACGTCGATTATTATGAAGATATAACCGACGTGTACGATAGTTATCCTATTGGTGAAGACGGACAAAAGAAGATTATTGATAAACTTGATCCTGCAATGATAGAATACTATCGCAACAGTGGTGCTCAAAATTATATAATACCAAAGAGTGGTGTGAGTGCAGGAAACAACTACGTTTATAACAAAACGATATTAGAAGAAATCTATCCTGATGGATATACACTTCCTAGAACTACTGACGAATTTATCGAAATGGGTAATTATTTGAAGAATAATACCGAATATTATCTAATTCAAGGCTCTATAGGTGATACGGATAGTGGCGACTATATAAATTATATGCATAAAGTTTGGTTTGCTCAACTTATCGGCCATAAAGATTACGAACAATTTTTAAGTGGAAGATATTTTGATGCTACAACTCAAAAGTATTTGTTTGATGAAGCTAATCCTACTGCTTATAGTAATCGTAAAGAAGCCGTAAAAGATTATTATGAAATTATAGATTCAATTTATGCTAAGGCAAATGGCTATATGCAACCTGACTCAGGTATTGTAAATCAGGCAACTGCGCAACTTTTATTAGCAGGATTATCTTATGGTGATTATAAAACGGGCGTATTCTTGGCTAACGGCAGTGCTGTGGAAATGTCAATGGACTATATGCTTGCAGAACAAGAATCTTCAGGAACACCGCAAGAACTAGGAATGTTGAAAATTCCTATGGCAAGTGAAATTATTAAGCGCACACCTTCTATTAAAAACGACATTATGCTTCGTGAAGTTATTGATTACGTTGATAAAATCTTATTAGGCGAATCAGCAACTAAGCCCGCAAACGTTACCGACGCGGATATTACAATTATTGAAGAAGCGCGTTCAATCATCGGTTCATACGTTGCAGGTGGTATGATAGTGCCTAAGCTTGCAAACAACAAAGAAGGTGCTAAGGATTTTATTAGGTATCTCGCTAGCGACGAAGCACAGATTATCGCTGCAAAAGAATGTCGCGGTGTTAACGTTCTACCGTTTGGCAAAGACGTTAGTGAAGAAGAATTAGGATTCACGATAAGTGGTTTTAGAAAAGAAGTTGAAGAAATTGCTAAAAAATCTAGAATACTCGTTTCTTCTGACTCGCAAGAATTCTTGTTTACTTATATGGCAAACTTTGATCCGATTCTAGACGTAAGAACTAAGATTAAAGCTTTAGTAAATGGAACGGCTAGACCAAGTTCGGAAGAAGTATACACAGACTCTTTCAATTCATATAAAAAAGACTGGAACTATAGAGTAAAACAATATACAGACGTAGGTGGCTCGACGGCGAACGACTAGAAAAGATGTTTACAGGCATTTAATATAACGCAAAATATTAAGGAGAGAAAACTCTATGAAAAAAAGAAAAATAAGCATACTTGCGTTGCTGATTGTAGCAATAATGTGTTTTTCAGTCGGGATAATAGGTTGCAGTAATAATACTGAAAAAAGAATAGTTATACAAACGGAGTCTAGAGAACTAGTAGTTGCGAGGGGCGATGGTTATACCACGCCTATCGCTGGTGTTTTTGATGATAATCTTGACCGTATAAACGGGATGCAAGTTATAGCAAGAGTATATAATGCAAAAGGCGATCTCATAGATGAGAGCGAGCCTTCAGAACAAGTCACTTTTTCATTTGTTTCGACAGGTACTTGGACGATAGAATACGAAGCTTATAAAGGCGGAGTTAGTGTATCTAGTATTCCCAAAGAAATTATTACAGTTTACGTATGTAGTAGGCTTGCGAATCCCAGTAATTTTAACGTAGATACTAGCACTAATACTTTGAGTTGGAAGGAAGTTCCTAATGCAAGCGGTTATGAAGTAACCATAAATGGAGATGAGTCTTTTACAATCGATCAAGCGTCGTTTACTAACGATATATTTAGTCAAGAAGGATTTTATGTAACCGTAACGGCAAAAGGCGATAATCGTAATTATGTTGATTCTAAGATGGCAACTTATAGAAATAGAACGCCACTTGCAGATGGTGTGCTTATGGCGTTTGACGATCCTAATTACGAACTTGATGTAAAGGAAGCAGTTAGTCCCAAAATTACGCTTGCGCCAGACGAGATCGAATGGTTTTCCGAAGAACAAGTGCCAGGCTCTAATGGTGGCGCTCTAAAGGTAAGAATTCGTTCAGGTAACTACGGCTGGGGTGTTTTCAAAATAATGATACCTGAAATGACAAAACTTGATAGTAGCGCTGATTGGTCGGGTATGGAAATCAGATATAAAGTTGTTTCTGACAGTTATCGTGAAGATACTTGGTTCTTCCTTAACCCGCCCGCAAAACATAATAATGCACAACGTTCAGGTATGCACGTCAAGGCAGAAAAGAACGATCAATGGCAAGTTTTGAGACTAGATAAAAGCGTAGTCATCAAAGAAGGCTATACACTGTACGATACTGTAAATTGTTCGACAACTAGCGTTGATAATAACGTTGCAACTTGGCAAAAAGACCTAAATGCTTGTGGTTATCAAATTGAAGTGATTAAAGCCGATTCACAAGGAAACGTTATTGAAGAAAAAACTTACGACCACTTGTCTAGTGATAAAGGCTTTGTGGCAGGTGGTGAAACCAGTTATTCTTTTGACTTGAAGTCATACGATATTTATGAAGCAGGCGCTGATTATCAATATTCTATTAAAGTTTTGTGTGAAATTCCTGCAAAGTATGATAGTATGAATTTCAATTTGTACGATTTAGTTAGAACGGTTGGTAAAGGATATGTTTATTTTGATTATGTAAGGCTTTATAAAGACGAACTTGCTGCTCCTGAAAATTTACGTTATGAAGATGGAAAAGTTCTTTGGGATGTGGCAGATGGCGTACAAAAATACACTTTAAATATAATCAAAACTGTTGACGGCGTAGAAAAACATTCTCAATATTACGTTGATGGACTTGTTGGCGAGTTTGATATTTCTAATACAGGCTTAACTGAAGAAGATAAGTTTAGTGTGGAAATTATGGCAATTCCTACGGAAGCAACTTATCGTTCGTCAGAATACGGCAAGTTTAGCGCTATTAACGCGCCTATAAACCTAGCAATAGACGAAAACGGACTTTTAACTTGGTCAGCTGTTGAAAATGCCGATTATTACGTAGTAAGCGTTAACGGTTCTGAAGAAACTTGTTTGAACACTTCTATTAGTTTGGCTGATTATATTAGAAAAGGCGACGTATCTGTTAAGGTTAAAGCTATTGCAAACGCAGGTTATTTAGACAGCGTATATAGTAAGCCTTTGGCAAAGATTACCGTTTCAGGCACTAAGATTGCAAGCTTTGATAACGATGCTTATCAAGAAATAGTAAGATTAGGATTAGACAATACTGTTCAACCTTGGATTGCTGATGATGGAAAATCTACACTTACCAAAGAACAGTACCAAAATCTTCCGATGGCAAAACAATATTTGCCAGCGTTTACAGGAACTAACAGCGGCGTATTGTTTATACAGCCAGTTATAGCAAGATATTCAGGTTCTGGTAGTGGAAGACACGCAGTATTTACTATTGATTTGCCTACTTCCTTAGAAGGATTAGATGATGGAATATACGATGGCATTACTATTAAATTCCGTTTAGAAGATATTACGTTGTCTGGAGACGGTGCAAATAAAACCGTGGCAACACCAGATAGCTATTACGTTAACTTGGTTGGCGCGTCAGCCCTTACTACCGGTTATACAGGTAAAGTAGGCGTTAATCCTTGCATAACGGTAAAACGAGGCGAATGGACTACTTGGACTATAAGCGCTAGCGAATTAGCTCAATTATCTTATAAAGACGGCACAACTGAAATAGCGTTTGCAATCGTTTACGAAAAGGGTTGTTCTAATATAGGTTATAGAATTAACACTTACATTGATGATATTAGCTACTATAAACAACTCTCTAAGCCCGAAAACGTTGCATTAAACGGAAATCTATTATCTTGGAATACGGTTAAAGGCGCAAATGGCTACGTCGTAAAAATCGGCGACAAGGAGTATTCAACCACGACTAATAGTTTTGACGTTAGCGCGCACATATCGACAGCAACTTGTTATTCGGTTAAAGCAATTGATTCGACTAAAAATTATAACGATTCTGAATTTACAAATTATTACGTGGTGGTTGTTTCTGGTAAACAAATTGCAAACTTCGACAGTTCGGGTTACGTTGATTATGTCAAGTTAGGTAGCGAAAATACCGTTCAACCAACTAATTACGGAACGTTAGATGCTGGATCATTTGCATCGCTTAACTTGGCAAAAGAATATCTTTCTGACGTTGAAGGCTCTACCAACGGTGCACTTCATATCCAACCAGTATTTACTCGTTATAAGAGTTCGGGTATGGCAAGACACGCATTATTTACCGTGTCTTTACCAAGTGAATTACACGGACTAGAAGACGGCTCGTATGACGGAATAACCATTAGATTTATGATAGGCTCAATCACTTCTGGGTCGGGTTATGCCCCTGCAACTAAGAATGAAACGCATTATTATCTAAACTTTGTTAAGAGTGACGCTGCATCTTCAGGTTATACTGAAAGAAACGAAAAAGGAGCAGTTACTGATCCTAATACGGTTGCAGAAATGAACGAGTGGGTTACTTGGAAATTGACGAAAGCTCAATTAGAATCGCTTGGTTATACTGACGGCGCTACTGAACTTTGTTTTGTAGTATATGATCCAACGGGTAATCAGAATAGAGGTCACGCAGTCAACGTTTACCTTGACTATATTGAGTATTATAACGATTAATAAAATTACAATCTAAAGAACGGCAGCGTAACGCAAAAGCGTTACGCTAACCGTTATAACTATTAGAAAAGAAAAATAGTGCTAGACGGCACTTAAAATAAAGGAGGAAACCTTATGAAAAGAAAATATTTTCTACCACAAATGGAAATAGTTACGTTTGAGGTCGAAGACGTACTTACTGTTTCCAACACCGACAACTTCGTTGATTGGAGTGAGTTTGGCATAACCGGTACGGGGGAGGTATTGTAATATGAGTAAGAAAGTTTTAAATTTATTAAAAGTATTTTTGACTTTTGTATTTGTTGTTTCAATGTTTGCTTGTACGCTTACGGTTAACTTTGCAAGTGCAGATAGCGCGCCGTTAATGGTTGACGGTGGGTCTATTCGTTATCAAGCGCAAGGTAATGCAGGTATTCGTTTTTCAGCTTACGTTCCCGATAGCTTGTTTGACGATATCGCAACTAAAGACCTTAAAGATAACGTCTCTGTAGGTATGTATCTTATTCCTGAAACAAACGTTGGTGATGGCGTGACTGAAATCGACGGACAGACTGCTGGGGTTACAAAGATTAGTCCTACGGTATGGGTGACTAGCGATAAGGTCGGCTATCAACAATATAACGTTGTTGTAAAAGGCATACCTGAAGCTAACTATGCAACTCAGATTTTAGCAAGTTCTTTCATCAAAGATGGTGAAGATGAACAAGTTTCTTCAACGGTTATTCGTTCAATAGCTAACGTTGCAAACACTCTTTTAGCTTGGGATACTCTAGTTGATGAAAACGCTGAAAACAAACTTGATACTGATCAAATCACCGAGCTTGGTGAATATTTGTCAGCAACCGAAACTTTAGGAGACGTTGACGTTACTATTCTTGATGGCGTTGCTAAATGGTCTGCAGTTGAAAATGCTACGATGTATATCGTAAAAACAGAAAATGGTATATTTAAAACTACCGCTACAAAATATAACTTGGACTGCGCTGGTTCTGTTTCTGTAATTGCTTGTGGCGATGGTGTGAGCGCAACTTGTTCTGCCGTTGATACTACGGTTGCGCACGAACTTAGTGAATTACAACTTGCAACCTTTAACGACGAATCTTATATCGAAGATTTAGTTGCTGGTAGTGAAACGATGGATAACTTTGATTTTTCTAGTAGCAAAGAAGTTCATACGTCCAGCTATTCTCGTAAGTTCTATAAAGGAAATGGTAGCGACCAAAAAGAAACGCCACCTGCATTTGCTGACGGCGTTGCGTCTTTTGGTTTAGGTGTTACGGCTTATCACGATCTTACTTTGGGTACGTCTGTTTTCACAATTAATCTTCAAAAGAGTCTTGATTTAACCAGCCATAAAGGCATCAAGATTAGACTAATGTTCGACAGTTTTACAAATGATCCTGATGGTGGAATAGGAGAGTTGACCTTTAAGTTGGCTAATCCAGCGGTAAAAAATTCTACGACAACCGCTTTGCGTAGGCAATACGGTTACGTAATTCCTAACGCAAACAATTCATATATTGGTGGCGCAGAAATTTCTGCAACAGCAGGCGAGTGGATTGACTGGGAAATTACTAATGAACAGTTAAGCAATTTTTATTCTAATGGCGACAATAAGCTAGTTATTTCTTTCTTTACGGCAAACACTTTTGCTAAAACGCAAATTCGTACGGCATATTTCAAAATAGACGATATAAGTTATTACGGAGTTGGTGTACCAACCAACCTTACTATTAATGGTAAAGTTATTTCCTGGGGTGCTGTTGTTGGCGCTGATAAATACGTAATAGACGTAAATGGCGTTCCCTATGAAACCACGGAAACAACTTATGACTTGTCTTCAGTTCTTGGAACTACTGCTACTATTAAAGTTAAGGCTGTTGGAGGAGAAGGGGAATCTGATTACTGTCAAGCAATCGAATACGTTGCGTCTTCTGAGTCAGTATTATTTGATTTTGACGATAGTACAGATGCAAGTTCTATAGGCTTAGGTAATAACGCGGCGATTAAGCCTGTTTCTGGCTATGTGGCGGAAGATTATGAATATACGGTTGAATACGTGGAAAATGAAGGCGCGCTTTATATGTTGCCTATTATAACCCGTTACGTTAGCCAAGGTGGGGCGCGTTTAGCGTTATTTACTATCACGTTACCAGAAGCATTGAGTGGGCTTGACGATGGCACCAAAGATGGTATTAGTATAACCCTAAAACTTGGCGATATTATTCACGGCACTTCTGGCGGCAGTGCAACTAAGCAAATTGATAACTATACTTTAGTTCTTATTAAAAATGGATATAGTATTGCTAAGGATAATGAATATAGAGCAACTGGTGCTATATTTACTAACGAAAACTATGCTACTACTACAATCGCTAAAGGTGATTATAATATATGGAAGATAAGTGCGGAAACTTTATCAAGCCTTAGCTACGTTGATGGAGTTACTCAACTCACTTTCGGTGTTTTGACAGAAACTTCATCATCAGAGACTGTTAGTGTGGATACGACTGGTAATGGTGGATACTGTGTAGAAACTTATATTGATAAACTATCGTATTATATGGAAGAAGATTGAACTGACCGCGCATCAGAAATCGTTTATAATAACGAAAACACGTTTGAATTAGGGGCGTATATCGCCCCTTCAAGCGGGTGGTTAGATACCTATATTGCGGCAGGATTTACTACTTATTCTATCGTAATACCAAGCACTACTGATTCAATGACCGGCCTAGCGGTGCCGACAATGACCGAAACTAGGTTGATTGAAGTATTGAATTTGTGTGAAGAAAAGGGTATTGATGCGCAAATACAATTGCACACTGATTTAGTAAGGGCTAATTACAACGTATTTACAAGTGCTTATCCTAATATAGATTTTAAAGATTATCCTGCGCTAAAAGGATTCTTTATCGTTGACGAACCACAATGGCGTCAAATCGAGTATATAAAGGACAATTACGTTAACTGGTTTAATACTAATTATGCGGACAGCGGCATACAGTTTTACGTTAATTTGCTAGGTGGATATAGTAGTTGGATAGGACCTATGGATGCACAGGGAAACATCAACTACGATGGGCACAGTGAAAAACTTTATAATGAAGCTACGGCAGAGCAAAAAGCCATATTTTATGGTAATTATATAGATTTTTGGCTTGAGGTTTTCAAAGAGATAAAGGGTGAAAACAAATTCTTTACTATTGACGAATATCCATTTATCGATAATCAATTAGGAAAAGTTATTATCGATAGTGAAGATTTGCGTGATAAATACGTTAATCAATATGGAATTGCAAGCGAAAATATTTTAATTGCAGGTCAAATGCCTGACGGATACGAATATTCTATAGAAGAGGATTGGCTAGAAAGAACGTTTAAGGCGGCTGTTACTGCAAAAGAAAACGGTTATACTTTCGGCGCGTTTGTTCAAGCGATGGACGAGGGTGGAAACGAAGTTTTCCGTCTGCCTACTACTTTAGCGGAAGTTAAATGGCAAGCATATATGAATATTGCGTTCGGCGCTAAAAAGTTGATATATTATGGATACGATCACCATAGTGGTGGATCATATATGACGCAAAACGGAAGTCCGCTTAATGTGTATAATTTCGTAAAGGCGACAAACCAAGAAATTACAGCAATCGGCAACGTTTTTGTTGCTTTCGATACTTGGGTGGGCGCTAAAACCTTTATTCCAATGGGGGCTACTGCAAGCGCTGGGTTTAGTCTAGTTTCAGATTATGAATTGGACGCTCTTACAGGTGTTTCTAGTGTAATTACCGATAGAGAACTTGTTGTTGGCGAAATGACTGACGGTGATGGCAACCGTGGCTATATGCTAGTGGGTTATGATGATCCGCTTAATGGAAATACTACTACAGTTGAGATGCAATTTGACGGTGCGGATGGATTTATTCTTTACCGTAACGGTGAAAGGTCTTTGTCGAATAATTTACCAGGAGGCGTACTTTCGGTTACTTTGTCGGCTGGAGAAGGTGTGTTCGTTATTCCCGTGTACGCATAGATAAAATAAAAAACGGCGTACGATAAAAATTGTACGCCGTTTATATTATTTATTTTGTTGGGATAGATGTTAGTAATAATCTAATTTAGAATCTTTTCGATATTTAGACGGTGTTATGCCGTATTTATCTTTGAATAGGTGGTTTAAATAAGAAACCGAGTAAAAACCTGCTTCATAGCATATGTCAATTATGTTTTTACGAGTAAGAGTAAGTTGACTAACTACATAATTTAATCGCAATTTGTTTATGTAATCGGTCATAGTCATACCAAGGTGCTTTTTGAATTGACGACAAAGATAGCTTTTATCGTATTTAAAAGGTGAAAGAATTTGGTGTATATGGGAAGTGTAGTTAGTGTTAATACGTTCTAATATACGATTGATAAGTTGAGGGTATTGCATATCGTAAGCGCTAAATGCAAGGTTGTTGTATAGAATGGATAATAAATCTATTAGCAACGCTTTGCTAAGTGTCGTTTTCTTTTTATAATCCCCAACGGCACACTTGGTTATTTTATTAATTTGTGAATCCAATCTTGCTATATGTTCGGGAGTAAGAGAAATTCTATGAGGGACGAACGGCAAGCAATATAAATTAAAAAGATCTTTATTAAACCAATCGCAAGTTTTCTCGAAAAACTTTTTTTCAAATATAAGGTCACGATGTGAACAGCTACAGTTGTTTTCACGCACATAAAGGTGTAAATCGTCAGGGCGCAAAAAACATATATCGCCTAGCTTTAAGTTTAACCATTCGCGATTTACTATTTGCTTTATATTGCCTTCTGTAACATAAACTATTTCGTAAAATTTATGGTCGTGATAGAACAATTGATCGCCAGAAGAAGTTAAGTTGGTAAAAAATACATCTTTTGAATCTGGTGTAAAAAAGTCGTATGAATGTCGTATTTTTTTGAAATATTCCGCATATTTTTCCATATTTCATAGTATAAATGTGCGGGCGTTGGTTTGTCAAGCAAAATTTACTGTGAAATTTATTGCAAAAAAATATTTTAACTACAAGGACAATACACAGCAAGTATAAACAAAAATCCGTGTAGACATGAAACTAATCTAAAATTATAATAAAATTACGTTTTAAACAGAATTAATTGTGAAAATATAAAATTAAAATTCAATCATATTAAAAATCAGCGGAGGACAAAATGGAACTTATCAAAAACGGAAAAAGTGATTTTAGTATTGCTTGGAAAAACGGTAATGAAGCCGCAGAAGTTGCGGCATATCAATTGCAAAAATATATTGAGCAAAGCTCAGGGTGTAAATTTGAAGTGAAACCTACTGACGACGTAAAAAGTCAAAATACTTTTTATATAGGTTTTTCGCGTGATGAAAAAAGTTATCAAGAACTTATTGAAACAGACCTCAATGGGGATGGATTTATTATTGAGGTTATAGGCAGTCAAGTTTATTTAAATGCAAAAACTAATAGAGGATTATTTTTCGGCGTTTTCGATTTTTTAGAAAAATATTTTGGTGTTAAATTCTTAAACGACGACTGTGAGATAGTTCCGTATGTTAAAGATTTGTCTATTTCTGAAGGAAAAACAATTGAAAGGCCAGACTTTGCTATGCGTAGTTATCTTAATGGTAAATTGCATAAGGGCAAGGGTGAAGAGTATGATTTATACCATTTAAAACATAGACAGTGCAACGAACATAGACATTTGACTGAAAAACTTGGTGGGGAATGCCTTATGTATGGTAGACACGGGACTCACAATATGCACCATTTCGTGCCTATGGAAAAATATCAAGAATCACACCCTGAATTTTACGCATATTTTAGAAATTATATTACCATAGACTTATTAAATGGTATTACCGACGATGGAAAACTTGACGAGTCTAAGGACGTTTCGGTTGCAAAAATTGTAATTGAAGAAATGAAAAAAGATGTTATTGCAAATCCAGAAGCGTTATATTTTCAGTTTGAACAAGAAGATTCTAAGACGTTTAAAGTTTATGAAGAAGGTAGTCACGAACAAGAATTAGTAGATAAATACGGCAGGAGCGGTATTTTGATAAGATTTTGCAATATGCTTGCAACAGAACTTCAAAACTGGTCAAACAAAGAACTCGGCGGTCGCCCTATTTACATAGTTACCTTTGCTTATAACTACTCAAAGGAACCACCTGTCGTAAAAAGAGACGGTAAGTATTATCCTATTGACGATACGGTAGTTGTTGCTGATAATCTTATTATAAGAATGGCGTGGTGGAGTAATTGCGCTTATTCGTATTTTGATGATAGACAACCTGCAATCGCAGAAAGAATAAAAGGTTGGCACGCCGTTTGCCATAGATTTTTCTTTTGGGCGTACGATACTGACTTTACTACTTTTTTGTGGTATTATCCGTCGTTGCACGCAATGCGAGATAATATTGATGGATTTAAAAATTTGGGTGTAGAGTATTTGATGTTTGAATCGTCTGACGGCAGTACTCAAGACTGGCAAGCTGATTTAAAATGCTATATATACAGTAAGTTAATGTGGAACTCCAAATTGAGAGTGAACGATTTATACAACGAGTATATGGACAACTACTATGGAGTGGCTGCGCAATACGTAAAAAAATGTATGTTCATAATGGAAAACTACAGTTCTTACGTTGAAAGCATATATGATAATTATTGGGTAGCAACGTTTGAGTGGACTTACCGCCATATGGATTTATGGAACGTAAAAATTATCGAAAGGGCTTTAGATATTCTTAAAGAAGCAGAAAAAGAAATTATAAAGTCTGGAAAAGACGTTGACGTTTATTTGAAGCGACTTTCTCGTGTAAAAGTTACTTTCTTACATATGAAAGTCAATAAAATTAATCGTGAACTGTTTGAAAACATAAGATTAGGTGGCATAACTAGATTTTGCGGCACGCTTGACATTCCTGAATACAAGAAACAAAGTTTCTATAACGTGGAAATGGAATATCGTGTAGTAGAGCCTGTAATTATTCCAGATGACGTAAAAGAAAAAATAAATAATCTCGACGTTTATTCTATTTCTGATCATTTAGATTTGGATAATGAAAGACCGCAATTTGCTGAAATTAAAGATAAAAATAAAATAAGTGGCTTTGGCGAATACGTTCTTTCTGACGAGTTAGATCTTTAATAAAATTTAGGATTAGTGGAAAATGATATATTTTACAAGTGATTTACACGGCGACATAAACTTTTTAGGGCTGAAAAAGTATCTCGAAATTGCTACTGACGACGATTTGTTAATAATTTTAGGGGACGTTGGACTTAAATTTAGCAATACTGCTAAGGATAATGAGTTTACCGAGCAATTCCTTAAAATAGACAAAAAAATTGCGTTTATTGAAGGCAATCACGAAAATTTTGATTATCTTAATTCCTTTCCTGTTGAAAGTTGGAATGGTGGTAGGGTAAATCGTTTGACGCCTAATATCGTTCGTATGATTCGTGGCAATATTTATACTATTGACGGACTTGAGTTTTTTACTTTCGGTGGCTGTAAAAGTTCTAAAAAGTGGAAAGAACAGGGACTTTGGCATTACGGAGAGGAGCCGACTGAAAGCGAAATTGCCTTCGCTAAAGAAAATTTAAGGGTAAACGGCAACAAAGTCGATTATATTTTAACGCACAAGTATGAAGTAGAAGGACTTGGTTCTACTAGGTGTGAATTGTTGTTTGAGTTATGCAGGTATATAGATAAAAACGTCGTTTTTGATAAATGGCTTGCAGGACATTGGCATAAGATTTTTAGTCAAGATGAAAAACATTTGTATATCTACGACCAGTTGTTGCCATTAAACGACTTGAGAAAATAAAGATAATATTGTATAATAAAAAAGACGTGTATTATGAATAGGAGAATAGAAATTATATGAAGATAGAAACCCATTTTCACGCTTTTGGTGGCAGTCATTGCGCAGACGGGAATAATAAAATTGCAATTGAAAAATATTTGCAAGCGGGCTATGATGGAGTGATATCTACGACTCACTATGGGCTTGGATATTACGTTTGGTATCCAGCGAAAAGCCACAAAGAAAAATTAGATTACTTTTTTAAGGTTTACGACGACTTTGCTCTTGAAGCGGAAAAAAGCGGATTAAAAACTTTTTTAGGGGCAGAAGTAAGGTGCGTTCCAAGTAATACGGAATATATGCTTATAGGGTTTGATAGGCAGTTTTTGTACGATAATATACCGTTATTTTGTTATTCGCAAAAACAATTATTTGAAATTGCTGAGGAAAACGGTTTTTTAATGTATCAAACTCACCCTTTTAGAAAGAACGTTGTTCCGGGTAAACCAGAGTTTATGCACGGCGTTGAAGCTTTTAACGGACATTATCATCACCAAAACGATAATGATAAAGCGACGGCATTTTGCATAGAAAACGGACTTTTGCAATTATCGGGAACTGATTATCACCACGATGACCAACCTGCTACCGCAGGCATATATGTGCCAGACGATATAAAAAATGAAAAGCAGTTAGTAGAGTGTATATTCAATAAAAATTATTCGCTTGTTCGAGAAGAAGAAAAATATTTAAACGCTTTAACAGCGCATCAAAATAGCAAATAATAATTTTAAAAAATAAAAACACCCGCGAAAAATCACGGCGTGTTTTTATTTTTTTAAAAATTATTATTTATAAAGTATTCATATTTTTTTCTGGGTGTTTTTTTTGAATTGGGTGGGGGAATAGCCGCTTTTTTTCTTGAATGCTCTTGAAAAATAATTGTAATCTTCAAAACCTACAGTTTGGGCAATTTGATTGAGTGATAAAGCACCCTCTATTATAAGTGATTTTGCAAGAGATATTCTCTGCTCAACAACGTGATTCAGGATAGAAGTACCCGTATGTTTTTTAAAAAGCGTGTCGCAATAATTGGGTGAATAACCAACTTGGCGTGAAATATTGTTAAGGGTAAGTTTCTTTTCAATATTTATTTTTACGTATCGTTTTATTTCAATCACAATTGGATTTTCTTCACGACTTAAAAGTTTTTCGTTTAAAAGTTTTAAGATAAGGGTAAGGACTACGTCGATTTTATCAGTCCAGTCTAAATATTTTGAGTATAGCTCGTCGCATAAAGTGATGAGCATTTTTATTTCACCAGAAACACAGTCTTCTATGTACGTAGGTATATTTATAAAATCTTCTTCAAAATTATAACTCACGTAATCGACATTTTCGGCTTTTGGCCTAAATCTAATGCTTCCTTGTTTTACAAAAATACAATCACCTGTGTTTACTGTTATTAGTGTGTTGTTTACGTCGTATTTAAGTTGACCTTTTAATACGAAAGTCAATTCGTTAAAACTGATTTTACTTTTTTTTATTAAAGACGCTTGGCTCTTACCGTTATTATGGCGATAATAATAAGTTTTCATATTATTTATTTTATATGAAATAATATTTTTTGTCAAACATATTTTCATAAGATTGTGCTAAATATAGTCTTATAAAATAACTTTTTCCATTGTTTGGATAAAAGGATTATGCTAAAATATTGTTGCAAAAGGAAAGACTATGATAAAAATAAAACTTTCGGCTTTTGCCGACGAAGCGGGTAATTCTATTGATAAACAGATTTGTGCGCTTAAAGCTAATGGTGTTTATAGCGTTGAACTACGAAGCATCGATAATATAAACGTTTCGGATTTTACAATAGAACAGGCAAAAGAATATTTTAAAACTTTTTCAGAGAATGGTATAAGCGTTTGGGCAATAGGCTCTCCTCTTGGCAAAGTGGATATTGATTGTGATTTCAATGCTTATAAAAATAAAATTCATCACGTATGCCAACTTGCAAATGTTTTTGAAACGGAAAGAATACGAGCGTTTAGTTTCTTTAACGCTTATAACAAAAGTGAAAAAGTTATAGAGTATCTTTTAGAAATGGTAAACATTGCTAAAGAATACGGCGTTCATATATGTCACGAAAATGAAAAAGACGTTTACGGCGATACTAAAGAAAGGGTTTTGGAATTAATCGATAAGGTTGATGGACTAAAAGTTGTCTATGATCCAGCCAATTTTGTTCAATGTGGAGAAAACGCAGATGCAACTCTCGATCTTTTCCATAAAAACGCAGAATATTTTCATATAAAAGACGTAATTTCATCTACCGACGAGCTCGTTCCTGCTGGATACGGTGATGGTAATATTTCTAGATTGATTAGTATGATAAATCGTTCTGTTACTCTTACTTTGGAACCACATCTTGCAGTGTTTGATGCGTTTAAGAGTATAGATAAATCTGTTATGAAACATAAATTTAAATTTGAAAATAACGAGCAGGCGTTTTCTTTTGCGGTAAGCGCGCTTAAAGAACTTTTAATTAAAAACGGATATGTCGAAGAGCTCGGATATTTTGTTAAAAACGTATAAGGAGAGATAGTATGAAAAAAGTTAGATTTGGTATTATAGGGCTTGGTAATCAAGGAAGCAATTATTTGCTAAAGAATTTTGACGAAGGAAAGATTGAAAACGGCGTAGTTACTGCTGTTTGTGACATAAACCCTGCAAAAATAGAAAATATTAAAAAGAAAACTACAAATAAAGAAATAGTATATTTTAGCGATTATAAAAAGATGCTTGATAGTGGATTAGTTGATGCGGTATTAGTAGAAACTCCACACTATCAACACGCAGAAATGGTTATTGAATGTTTAAAACGAGATATAAACGTAATTTCAGATAAACCTGCAGGCGTTTATACCAAGCAAGTAAAAGAAATGAATCAAGCGGCAAAAGAGAGTAAAGCGCATTACGCCGTTTTATTTAATCAACGAACAAATTGCGTTTATAGAAAAATGAAAGAAATAATAGAACAAGGCGGTATAGGAGAATTGCAAAGAGTGACCTGGATAATAACCGATTGGTTTAGAACGCAGCAATATTATAATTCAGGCAGTTGGCGTGCAACTTGGGCTGGTGAAGGCGGCGGTGTTCTTATCAACCAATGTCCACACCAAATTGATCTTGTTCAATGGGTGGTAGGTAAAATGCCTAAGACCGTGCGTGGTTTTTGTCATTACGGTAAATGGCACGATATTGAAGTAGAAGATGATGTGACCGCTTATTTTGAATATGATAACGGTGCAACGGGTATATTTATTACGACTACAGGCGAAGCGCCTGGTACTAACCGATTTGAAGTTTCTGGAACTAAGGGTAAACTGCTTTGTGAAAAAGGACAATTGTTCTGGCACAAAAACGTTATGGATAGCCAAGAATTTTCACGCGACCTTAACAACACTTTCGGCGCAGGGAAATTAATTGGTGAAGTAGTGGAAGTTGAAACTGACGGGAAAAATCCTCAACACGCTGGAATTATAAATAATTTCGCAAATGCAATTTTAGGGTTGGAAGACTTTTTTGTTGACGGAATAGAAGGGCTTAACGGTGTTGAACTTATGAACGCTATTGAACTTTCGGGGTGGAAAGGAGGTGCGCCTGTAACTATTCCAGTAAATGAAGAAGAATACTTAAAAGAACTGAACGTTAGACGTTCAAATTCAAGACTTAAAGTTTCTGACGATAACGCTGTAGCGGATACTTCGGGTACTTTTGGTAGCGAGGTAAAGGCGTGAAAACAGCAATAGTTGGACTTGGTAGTATAGGCAAAATTCACAAAAAAATTATAGAAAAATTAGGGTTTGAACTCGTTGCGGGATGCGACGTAAATTTAAATAAAGAAAAAGTAGTTGATGGCGCGTCATTTTATACTGATTATAAAAAAATGTTGGACGAGGTAAAGCCTAGCGTTGTACATATCTGTACTCCACATTATTTACACGCAGAAATGATAATAGAAGCACTTTCAAGAAATATAAACGTGCTTTGTGAAAAACCGCTGTGTATATGTGAGTGTGATATCCCTAAAATACTAGAAGCAGAAAGGAGATCTGAAGCCATTCTTGGTGTGTGTCATCAAAATAGATACATAGCGTCTAATATATACGCTAAAAATTACTTTCGAGGTAAACAAATTTTAGGCGGTTCGGCTAGCGTACTTTGGAATAGGGGTAAAGAATATTATTCTAAATCAGATTGGCGAGGAAAGTGGGAAACCGAAGGCGGTGGAGTTTTAATAAATCAAGCGCTTCATACTTTGGATTTAATGCAATGGATATGTGGTCAACCAAAAAAGTTGATTGCAACTGTTGCTAATATTGCCCATAAAGACATTATTGAAGTAGAAGATACCGTAAATCTATTTTGCTTTGGGGAAACAGATTTTTCATTCTTTGCGACCACGGCAAATTCTGTGGATTTACCTATCGAAATGGTTTTTAAGACGGAAGAAAAATTGGTAAAAGTTTACCCTGATAGCGTTGTAATAGATAATGAAATGACTAATTTTGATAAGCAATATAACTATTATGGTAAACCTTGTTATGGTTCAGGGCACTTTAATCTTATAAGCGATTTTTATGATTGCGTAAAAACTGGGCGGAAATTTGAAATTGACGGAGAAGAAAGTTCTAAAGTAATTAAAATAATTTTATCCGCCTATGCAAGCGATGGAAAAACAATGCAGAAGTTGAAATTTTAATTGTGAAAAATAACTGTTTTTTGGTATGTTTTAATTAGTAAAAGGAGGGAAACTAATATGTTATCAAATAAAGTAATAGCAATAACGGGTGCAGGGGGCGTAATTTGTAGCGCATTTGCAAAAGAATTAGCAAAACACGGAGCAAAGGTTGCTTTGCTTGACATAAATTACATTACTGCAAAAAAATTTGCTGATGAAATCGGTGAAAATGCTTTAGCTGTAAAATGCAACTGTTTAGAAAAACAAAGCATAATAAATGCAAAAAAAGAAATAAACGAAAAATTTGGGAAAGTAAATTTTCTTATTAACGGCGCAGGGGGAAATAATCCTAGGGCATCAACAGACAATGAAACAATGACCCCTGAAACCGATGGGGTAAAAGATTTCTTCAAGTTAGAAGAAAGCGGTTTAAAGTTTGTTTTTGATATAAATATAATGAGTGCTTTTTTAGTGACTCAAGTATTTGTGGAAGACATGGTAAAAACCGGTGGAAATATTATAAATATTTCATCAATGAACGCTTATAGACCGTTGACTAAAATTCCAGCGTATAGCGCGGCAAAAGCGGGAATATCAAATTTTACTCAATGGCTTGCCGTGCATTTTGCACCTTGTAATATTCGTTGCAATGCAATTGCTCCAGGCTTTTTTGTAACCAACCAAAATAGAGCGTTACTGTTTAATGAAGACGGTACGCCTACTCCAAGAACGGGTAAAATACTTGCGGCAACGCCTATGAAAAAATTTGGCGAAATATCAGATTTGTTAGGTACTCTTATGTGGCTAGCTGACGATAATGCAAGTGGGTTTGTTACTGGAAGTGTTATACCTGTAGACGGTGGATTTGCTGCTTATAGTGGCGTGTAATTAGAGCAAAAATCAAGTTGAATAATAAATAATATAAATAGAAAATGGAGAAAAGAAATGACGATTGAAGAAATTATTTTTTCTACCATACAAATGTTAATAGCGTTAATACTCGGTTTTTCAATCGGGTTTGAACGAAAGATGAGATATAAGGAAGCGGGGATTAGAACACACACTATAGTATGTATCGGTTCTTGCTTGTATATGATAATTTCAACGTACATAACAAAAATATATGGAGTAGGTGACCCTGCAAGAATAGCGGCGCAAATTGTTTCTGGAATCGGTTTTATAGGCGCAGGAATGATTTTTCATCACAGACAAGTCGTACACGGATTAACAACCGCAGCAGGTATTTGGGCAACGGCGGCAATAGGAATGGCTGTAGGCGCCGGAATGCTAGTGTTTTCAGTAATTGCATCAGTAATAATTATTTCCGTTCAATTTATAATGCACTTACCATTTAAACTATTCCATTCGAAAAATCTTTTACGATTAAACGTGGTTTTTACTTGCACAGATGGAACGGAGAAAAACAAGGTAATGAATTTGTTTGGTATATCAAGATTCACTAAGATTAGCGCAAAAAAGGAAGCGGGACAATTAGTGTATAATACATTAGTAATCACCGATAAGGATTTTACGGCAGATGATATTTATAAAACAATGACAAATAATGATTTTATAATTTCTATTAATAGAGAATATGATGAAGCATAATTGAAAAAAGCTACTTGATAATAAAAATTATTAGTGAATATTGCGATTGAGGTGGATTAAATTTATATGAATATTACGTTATATACAAACGGCAAAATTAATCCCATAGGTGTAGATTTTGGTGAACTAAGATTGTCGGTTGAAACTGAACTGATAGGTGAAATCGATAAGGTATGTTTTAAATTATATAATTCAATTGATGACGTAAAAGCTCAAAAT
This sequence comes from Christensenellaceae bacterium, assembly GCA_045596285.1. Classification (GTDB taxonomy): domain Bacteria; phylum Bacillota; class Clostridia; order Christensenellales; family Borkfalkiaceae; genus HGM11416. The sequence continues at coordinate 24,570 of JAZOCA010000010.1, forward strand.
TGCGCGCAAGAAATTCAAACGAAAAATTTATTTGTTTACGTTGATACTTTCAGCTATAAAACAGCAGAAAGAAAGTATTGGAATGCGCAAATATTTATTGATGGAAAAGAATATTGCTCTGATCTTGCATTTTTTGAGACAGGGTTAAAAATAGATAAGAAAAACGAGCAGTGGATAGATAACCCCAATTTTAATAAATACGTTTCAGAGTTTGTAAAAGAATTTAATCTTGAAAATTTGCCGAAAAAAGCTAGGCTTTATATTGTTGGTTTAGGGTGTTATCAATCAGCCGTAAACGGTGTAAAAACTGATGAATATTTTTTAAAGCCTTTGCTAACGGATTTTGATAATAGATTAAACATTAATAACGTACATTATGACGAGGATACTTTTTATAACGATAAAAAAAGTGTAACTTACGATTCTTTTGATATTTTAGACAAATTAAAAGTAGGAAAGAATCAATTAAGTGTTCTTTTAGGGTCTGGTTGGTATTGTAATGACGATAAGACTTTCACAGACCCTAGTTATAAATTTGGTACACCAAAATTATTTTTTGAAATACATTTATTTTATGAGGATTGCACTAAAGTTATAAAATGTGACGAGAGTGTTTTGGTTAGAAATACCGCTAGGATTTCTCAACTTTTTCTTGGCGATAGAGAAGATTTTACTGCAAAACAAGAAAAGTACGTAAATGCAAGAATTTGCACTCCGCCATCTGGAAAATTAGTGTTCCCAAATTGTGATCACGACGCTATAATAGATGAACTTAAGCCAATATCTGAAACAAAACAAGGCAATATTATTGAATACGATTTTGGGGTAAATCATTCGGGGAGTATTGCTATTAACGTGCGAGGGCAGAAGGGCAAAAAGTTTAAAATTTGCTATTATGAAGTAAAAACCAATGGCAAATTAAATCCTCATACTTCCGAATGGGTGGCGTATGACACGTCAGGCGCAAAACCTATTGCTATAGACGTGTGGTATCAAACGGACGAATATATTTTAAGTGGTGAACTTGATATAATCTATCCGTTATTTCATTTTAACTGTTATAGATACGTTACGGTAGAAAGCGACGGAATGTATGATATTGAAAGTATAAGTTCGTTATTTATTAGTACTATGATGGAAAAAGACAGTGATTTTCATTGTAGCGATGAATTTATAAATAAATTTTATAATGCTTTTATATTAACGCAAAGGGATAATATGCACAGTGGCGTGCCAAGTGATTGTCCGCATAGAGAAAAATTACCATATACGGGTGATGGCGATTTAGCGTCTGAAGCAACCCTTTATTCGTTTAAATCTCAGCAGTTTTATAGAAAGTGGTTAGACGATGTATTAGCTTCACAAGGCAATAATGGTTGGGTGCCTTATACTGCGCCAAACATTGGTGGCGCTGGTGGGTATTGGTGGAGTAACGTTATAACTTCTTTACCGCTAAAGTTGTTTTCTTTTTGCGGTGATAAAAAAGTTATTGAAAAATCGTTTGACGCCGTTATTAAATATATTGATTTTTGTAATACCGTGCATAATGGTGATTATATTATAAGAAAATCTTTTATTCGTTGGTATTTGGGCGAGTGGATTACTCCTACTCCTACAAAACTTAACGTAGATTTTATGAATACGCTAGCTTTTTATAAAGCGGTTGATAACGCCGTTAGAATGTGCGAAATTATAGGAGAAACAGAGAAAAAAAGTGAATTATTTATTTTAAAAGATAACATAAAAAAATCCGTTAATAAAATCTTTTTTAATAAGGAAACTATGCAATATGCAGACGGTGTGCAAGGCGCTGATTTATTGCCGTTAGTTTATGGTTTTGCCGATAAAGAAAGTGACGAGATCAAACAAAATTTAATTAATCAGTATAAGAAAAATGGAACGTTTGATACGGGGATAATTATTACCCCTGCGCTTTTAGAGGCTTTAAGCGAGTGGGGAGAAACGGAACTTTGCTATCAATTGTTTACGGCAGATAAAAAGCCGTCTTTTAAGAAAATGTTGGATGGAGAAACGACACTATGTGAAGCTTGGAACAAAGTTTGGCCAAGACTTGATGAAATTATCGACGAGATAGGTGTTCAAGTTTCTCATTGTCATCCAATGTTTGGTAGTGTAGTAAGTTGGATGTATAAATATATTGCAGGGCTAAATTTATCTAAACTTTGTCATAAGAAATTTCATTTTTATCCAAAATTTATTAATCAAGTTTCAAGCGCTACTGCATATAAAAATACTGAATATGGGCAAATATTTGTAAGTTATGTTAAAAACTCAAGCGATGTTGAATTAAAAGTAAAAGTTCCGTATGGCTTAGATTGTGAATTAACGTTAGATGATTTTTGTCGTTCTGAATACGTAATAAACGGAAAAAAGGCGAGCAATATTATAAACGGAAAACTTTCGCTAAATTTAACTGGGGGAGAGTATTTGATTACTAATAAAATTCAATAAGAATTAAATTTCTGGTGACGTGATAAAATTAAAGTTTCGCAATACTGTTAAAATAATATGAAGATAGAAAAATGATATGAGTTTAGGAAAAGGCTAATAACTTCAAACAAAAAATTGATAGCGCAGTGCGAGAATTAAACACTGACGAGATTTCACTTTGTAACGGCGTTGAGTTTATGGGCAAAAGTACGGCTGTAATTTCTAATGCTATTAAAGATTTTTACAATTACTTAAAAGTTGGTTTTGGTATAAAACAAAACCAATCAAACGCAGTAAACATTAATTATCTAATTACAAAAGAAAATCTAGAAGACGTTTGCGGTTATAAATGCTGAATTATAGAAATCAGCGATAATGTAATAAATATTAGAGCGTTTGATGAACGAGGTGTTGCACAAGCAATTTACGATCTAGAAGATATGATGACTGAAAAGAAAGCACCATAGTTGACAAAGATTCTTAACTAGTATATGAGTCTTCAATGGGATACGGTGGAGATAGAGCGCATATCAAGTGGAAAATTCGTAAAGTAAATCACATAATGAATTACAAACTTGGTATTTATGAGAAGAGATTAAAATTTTAGGAAGGAAAACATAAAAACAATAAATACTTAAAAAGGAGTAAAAATCTATGCAAATGACGTTTCGTTGGTATGGCGAAGGAAATGACAAAATAAGCCTTCAAGATATCAAACAAATTCCAGGGGTAAAGGGAATAGTGTGGGCGCTTCACGACAAGATGCCCGGTGAAATTTGGCAAAAAGAAGAAATCGCTAAGGTCAAAGAGCAGTGCGATAAGTACGGTTTTAACATTGACGTCGTTGAGTCGGTTAACGTTCACGACGATATCAAGATAGGACTTCCTACTAGGGATAAATATATTGAAAACTACAAAACAACTATTAGAAATCTAAAAGAGTTTGGTGTTAAGGTTATCTGTTATAACTTTATGCCTATATTCGACTGGACGAGAAGTGATTTGTTCCACCCCGTAGGTGACGGTTCTACGGCACTCTTTTATCAGAAGAATATGATACAAGACGACTATAATGCAATGGCAAAGTACATACTTGACTTTACCGAAAAGTACAATATGTCTTTCCCTGGTTGGGAGCCAGAACGTATGGCAAAACTTGATGAACTATTCAAGGCTTACGAGGGCGTAACCAAAGAAAAACTTTGGGCAAACCTTAAGTACTTTTTAGAAGCACTTATGCCGACTTGTGAGGAGTGTGATATTAAAATGGCAATACATATGGACGATCCACCGTGGGATATTTTTGGACTTCCAAGACTGCTAGTTGACGAGACAAGTATAGATAGATTCTTAAAAATGGTAGATAATCCTTATAACTGCTTAACACTTTGTTCGGGAAGTTTAAACGCAAATCCCAAAAACAACGTTGCAGAGATAGTTAGAAAACATTGCGATAGAATAGCGTTCGCGCACATTAGAAACGTTAAACATTTCCCTAACGGTGATTTTAGTGAGGCAAGCCATAGAGATTCAGACGGTGATACAGGGATTATTGAGATACTAAGGGCGTACCACGAAGGTGGTTTTGAAGGGTATATCCGTCCCGACCACGGCAGACATTTGTGGGGTGAAAAAGCAGGCACCGTTCGTCCTGGATACGGCTTATACGACCGCGCGCTAGGAATTATGTATATGAACGGCGTGTGGGATTTACTTGATAGATTAAAAGAAGAAAAATAGAAACAAACTATCGTTAAGAGTCCTAATAATTCGTTGGAAAGGTGGGGAACAATGGTTGAAGTTTTTAGCTAGTTGATTTTTTTGCCAATCTATGTTATGATACGTGTATGGAGTATAAAATGTCAAAAGTTGAAAAAAGATTTGCATTTAGAAAAGAATTAACCACTTCAAACAATTCTTTTAAGTATACTTTAAGGGAAAAGAATTCTGATGAAATATCTTTGCTTAACGGAGTAAGATTTACTGGTGCTACTTCTCCAGTAATTAACCATGCAAAAATTGACTTGTTAGATTATCTTAAGGTTTGTTTTTCCGTTAAAAGTCAAAATGTTGACGCTATAAATGTGCATATGGAAATCACTAAAAGTGGGTTAGAAGACGTTTGCGGTTATAAAGGCAGAATTATAGAAATCAGCAATAATATAATAAATATTAGAGCGTATGACGAGCGTGGTGTTGCGCAAGCAATTTACGACTTAGAAGATATGATGACTGAAAAAAAAGCGCCGTATCTAACTAAAGGTAAAACAAAGCAACAACCGTTATTTTCGCCCAGAATGGCACATTCTGCTTATGACGTTGACGTTTATCCTGATGGGTATTTACAAAGACTAGCAAAAGAAGGCGTTGATGCGATAATACTTTTTGTTCGTGGCGTAAACGAAGTTGCAACGGGCAACGTTGATATTAACGATATTATAGATAGGGCAGAAAAATTTGGTATCGACACGTACGCTTACTGCTATTGCTCTGTATTTCATAGTCCAGAAGATGATGATGCTGAAGAAGTCTATGAAAAAGCGTACGGTAGCATATTTGAGGCACATCCCAAATTTAAAGGTATGATATTCGTTGGTGAGTCAGTAGAGTTTCCAAGTAAAGACGAGAGTACTTACCCAAGAAATCATAGAGAGTTTTTGAATAAAGATAATCTACCCGATCCAAAATCTGCACCAGGTTGGTGGCCTTGTAAAGATTTTCCTATATGGATAAACCTTGTTAAAAAAGTAATAAGAAAACACAAAGAAGATGCAGACATTGTATTTTGGACTTATAACTGGGGCTGGGCACCAAAGAAAGAACGCGTAGAGTTATTAAATAATCTTCCAACAGATATAAGTTTACTCGTAACATTTGAAATGTTCCAGAACTTACCAACTAATTACAGTATAACCGAACGTGTTTGCGATTATTCTGTGGCGTTTGAAGGCCCAGGCGATTATTTTATAAGCGAGGCGGAAGTTGCTAAAGAACGAGGAATAAGATTATATACGCAAGCAAATGCGGGCGGAAGAACTTGGGACTTTGGAACAATGACTTTTGAACCGTTTCCGCAACAATGGATGCGCAGATACCAAGCAATGCGAGAGTGTAATAAAAAATATAATCTTACAGGGGTGATGGAGTGCCATCATTTTGGGTTTTGGCCGTCGTTTATTACTAGAATAGAAAAGTTTGCTTTTGAAAAGTTTAGCGACTCTTCAGATAAAATTTTAAATAAAGTAGTTGATGAGTTTTCTGAAGGACAAACGGAAGAAATATTAACAGCTTTTAACTATTGGAGCGAGGCTATAAGGCTATATATGCCGACCGACGACGAACAATACTGCGCAATGCGTGTTGGACCAGCATACCCGTTAGCACTTGGATTGTACCCTAAAGCGCCTAAATTGTTGCAAACGGAAAAACTACTGTTTGGTGGTGGAATATGCGAAGAATATCATTTACAAAGCGGAAGAAAGTCGGCAGAGGGTTTATTTACGCTTCATAGCGTAAGAATGCGCGTCGAAATAAAAATACTTGCCGATATTATAAAACTCGTTAAAAACGGTATTAATATTCTCAAATCGTTAAAAAAGAAGAATGAAGAGATAAGGCGTTATATAAATATGGGCGAGTATATGGTATGTTGCTTTACTACGGATATAAACGTAAAGAAAATGTATATACTTCGTCAAAAACTGTTTATCGCTGCAACTAATAAAGAAGTAAAAGATATTATAGCAAGTATAAGGAAATTAGGAGCAAGTGAAATTAAAAACGCCGAGAAAGCCTTAAAAATAGTTGACAAAGATTCTTCACTAGGATATGAGCCTTCAATGGGATACGGAGGAGATAGAGCGCATATAGAGTGGAAAATTCGTCAAGTAAATCACATGATGAATTACGAACTTGGAATTTATGAAAAAGGATTAAAATTTTAGTATAGTATGAATATTGAAACTAAAGAGTTGATTTTACAAAGTGTGGCAAAAAAACACGAGTTAAGATAAAAAAACTACTATAATGAAAGATTTTCTATTGTTTTGTAAGAACAGTTATTGTAATTTACTTTACAATTATAAAAAAGTAGCAAAAAAAGGGTGTTGAAAAGTCTTCAACACCCTTTAATGTGTCTAAATCCCCCAGATAGTCTGGGGGTAAATTTTAGGTTTACCGATGAACAAAAGACACCTCCTATGTTAATATATAAATGTTGCCTAAACAAAAATACAAAACATAGGAGGTGTCTGTCATGAAATCTGACACAAATAGTTTAGCACATACGAAGTGGAATTGCAAATATCATATAGTATTTGCACCAAAATATCGCAGGAAAATTTTTTATGGACAAAAGCGATTAGAAATAGGGGCAACTCTACGAAGTTTGTGCGAATGGAAAGAAGTAGAAATAATAGAGGCAGAAGTATGTCCTGATCATGTGCATATGTTATTGAGTATCCCACCAAAATTAAGTGTGAGTGGATTTATGGGGTATTTAAAAGGTAAAAGTAGTATACTAATATACCAAAAATATGCAAACATGAAATTTAAGTATCGCAATAGAGAATTTTGGTGTAGAGGATACTATGTAGATACGGTAGGTAAAAATAAAAAGGCGATAGCCGAATATATTTCAAATCAATTACAAGAAGATAAAGAAATGGAACAAATGACGATATATGAAATAACAGACCCATTTAAGAAATAGGGTAAGATTTGAAATATAGGCATAGTTAGGCAACGCACGATTTCGTGCTGTCTATAAAGTAGGGTTTTACCCGTATAATGAAAAACCACCAGGTTCACTGGTGGATTTTTATTTTACGGTTCGGCTGGTTCACCACCCGTGCAACCAAATAAATAAAGGCAATCCAAAAGGGTTGCCTTTATTTATTTGTTATGAGAAGATTGAGTTTGTGTTCACGGTGTTCGTTATCAAGGTGATAGCTTTTGCTATAGTGGGAAAATGTTTTGCATTAAATAAATAATATTCTTTCAGGGTTTTGAATTTTAAATAGTTTTGTGGTATAATTATGTTTAAAGTATTAGATGAACGTAAAAGAGAAGGACAAAGATGGAGAAATTCAAATCTTTGACGGCGTGCATAGTTATAATTACATAAGACATAATCAT
>JAZOCA010000011.1:0-3354 GCA_045596285.1 Christensenellaceae bacterium
GCTGATACTAAAGCAGAAAACGTTTACGTAATCATGCAAGGCAAAACCACACAAATCTTTGGTAATAACGCAAACGAATCTTTTGCAAGCGGAAGCACCTTCAAGGTAGTAAAAGCAAACGAAGATCCTACTGCTATTGAATACACCAACTTACCGGAAGAATACTGGAACGTTGAAGCTGGTAAGATTGCTACGTTTAAGTCAAAGAACTAATAATAACAAATTAAAATAGAAGGGATTTTGTTCCTTCTAATTAAAAACTAACTAAATTATTTTGGTGGAGTAGGGAAACCTACTCCGCCAAAATATAAATTTTTCAACATAACAAACTACTAAAATAATATTATAAAAGATTATTAAACCTAAATTTGAAAACCCCGCTTTAAATTAAAAGCGAAGAATATATATTAACAGTAAGAAAAGGAAGAGAGACATATGTTATACCCTAAAAGCAATAAATACCGAGAGTTATTTTCACTTAACGGAATATGGAAATTTAAAACAGTTTCAGATGATTTTATTCCTGCGGATGAAAGCGCGGATTGTCAGCTTCTTCCCGTTCCAGCAAGCTTTAATGAAATAGTAACCGATAAAAGGATAAAAAACCATGAAGGTAAGGTGTTGTATGAAACGACATTTTCTTTTCCCGTTAATCAAAATAAGCTATATAGATTAAGAATAGGCGCAACAAGCCATAAATGTGAAATTTATCTTAACGGAAAAAAAATAGGCATTGGTATAAATGGTTATTATCCTATTGATTTAGCACTTGAAAATTTACTTGAAGTAAACAGGCTTTCAGTCGTTATTGATAATAGGCTTACTTTTCAATGCATGCCCGTTGGTAGATTTGTTAACGGCAAGCAGGTAATAAATCACGACTTTTATAACTTTACAGGTATTCACCGTGACGTTTTGGTTTATTCTTTACCTCAAAATTATATAAAAGATATCGTTATTAACACCGTTGTTGATAACGATTATGAAAAAATATCCGTTGCAGTTGATACCGATTGTAAAAATATTAGTTACACTATACTTAACGCAGAAAAGCAAGTTGTTGCTCAAAGTCAAAGTGGTGAAATTACTATTAAAAATCCCAATCTTTGGTCACCTGAAAGCCCTTATTTATATACTTTAGTGGTGGAAACCGAATGTGATAAATATGAAGAGCGTTTTGGCATAAGAAAGGTTCAAGTTACAAGCGACGCATTTTTATTAAATGATAAGCCTATATACTTTAAAGGTTTTGGTTTGCACGAAGACTTTATTTTATCGGGCAAGGGTAACAATTCTGCTGTAAATATCAGAAATTTTGAGCTTCTTAAGTGGATAGGAGCAAATTCTTTTAGAACTAGCCATTATCCGTATAGCGAAGAAATTATGGATCTTGCCGATGAATACGGCATTTTGGTTATTGATGAAGTTCCTGCCGTTTGCATGAAATGGTGGGAAGGTTTCAACTTTGGCGAAGATCGCGTTGACGACCAAACTAAGTTTTTACATAAAGAACTTATTAAGCAACTTATTAAAAGAGATAAAAACCATCCTTCTGTTGTAATGTATTCGCTTATGAACGAGCCTGAATCTGCAGAAGAAAAGGCACGTGAATATTGCTTGGATGTTTTTGATTATACGCGTAAACTCACAAAACTCCCGCTAACGTTTGCAAACTGTTCTTATTTTGGTCAATGTAAGTGTAGTGATATTCCAGACGTTATTTGTATTAACAGATATTACGGTTGGTATGATTATCACGCAGATATTGACTGCATTGCGCAGCATTTAGGCAAAGAAATAAGTGATTTTCACAATACTTATAATAAACCAGTATTTTTAACGGAATTTGGGGCAGATACCATTGAAGGTATTCACTCATTACCAAGCGAAACTTTCTCTGAAGAATTCCAATTAGAAATTATTGAAGAAACGTGTAACACTCTTGATAAATTGCCTTATTGCATTGGCGAACACGTTTGGCATTTAGCAGACTTTAAAACAAAGCAGGGATTAACGCGAATTCGCGGAAATCGCAAAGGCGTTTTCACAAGAGATCGTCAACCAAAAATGTCGGCTCATTTCTTGCGTAAACGTTGGAAAAATTTTAATAAGTTTTAATATTTAGGGTTATGAAAAAAAGGAAGGACTGTTTTTTTGGCGTTCATTTTGACTTTCATTCTAATCAAACTGCTTTAGGTATAGGGGAGAAATTAGAAGAAAACGAAATTCGGGCGTTTTTACGCATAGTTAAGCCCGATTTTGTTCAGTGCGACGTTAAAGGGCATGGGGGATACTCTTCTTATCCTACTAAATGTGGGTTTCAAACGCCTGATATAAAAAAAGATATTTTACGTATTTGGCGCAACGTTACGCAAGAGGAAGACGTTGCGCTATATGCACATTATTCGGGTATTTTAGATGCTGTTCAAGCAATAAACAACCCTCAGTGGTGTGTTGTTCATCAAAACGGAGATAAAGATTTATATGCAATGTCTTTATTTTCAGAATATGATGAAAAAGTTTTAATTCCTCAGCTTATCGAGCTTGCAGTAGATTATAAACTCGACGGTGCTTGGGTAGATGGCGAATGCTGGGCTGTAATGGAAGACTACTCTGAACACTCTCTATTAGCTTACAAAAAAAACGCTGATGATATTTCTTTTAAGGATTTTCACAGGCAGGCATTTAGGAATCACGTTCAAAAGTATTTAGATAGGCTTAAATCCGTCGCTCCAGACTTTGAAATAACCAGTAACTGGATGTACACCCAGCAAATGCCAGAAAAACCCACCGTTTTAATAGACTTTATTTCGGGTGACGTTATTCCTATGGAAACATATAACGCTACTAAATTTGGCAGTCGCGTTATTGCAAATCAAAACAAAACGTGGGATTTAATAAGTTGGTCTACCGATTTTTATTTGCATTATGAAAAATCCGCATTGCAGTTGTGCGTTGAAGCGGCTGATATAATTGCTATGGGCGGGGCTTTTCAGGTTTATTGTGTTCAAGATTACAAGGGTTTTATGCAAAATGAAACCTTTATTTCTACACTTAAGAAGGTAAGCGATTTTTGCAAGGTTAGACAAGAGTTTTGCCATCATGCAACTATTCGCAAGGAAGTAGCCGTCTTGATTTCCGAAAAGGGATACTTTCATAATAGAGATAGATTATTTGGTCGTGGTGGTATTCATACCGATAGCGCTATGGGATGCATAGTTGCTTCCTTGGAAAATCAATATTCAACCGAGATTTTATTAGGTTATAACGCTTTAGAGCAAGACATTTCAGGTTATAAGGCGATTGTTATTCCCGAATTAAAGGAAATTGAACCTGATTTAAAACGAAAACTTT
>JAZOCA010000012.1:0-6148 GCA_045596285.1 Christensenellaceae bacterium
CCGAGTCTATCGTTGGTAGTTTTTGGAATTTCAATATAAACGTTAGTCAAGGTCAAAACACCACCCGTCTGTCCAGCGAACAACGCTGCCCAAGAGCCGCTATCTCTACCAAATTGAGTGAAAGTTAAAACACAGTTTTCAACCGTTGCCGTTCTAGCACCATTACCTACCGCAAAGAAGCCTTCACCTGTAAAAGAAGCGTCAATAAAGTTAATATTCTTTATAACAGCTCCGTTGCAGTTTGTAAAGAATGAAGAACCACTAAAGTTAGAAATGGTATAACCCTGACCATCTAAAACACCTGAGAATGACGAAGGAGTCCACTCTACGTCAGTCATATCAATATCTTCTGCCAATGCAAAGTATCCAGTGGTTGTAGTAGTAAGCGTAGAAATATTATCTTTGCTTAATTTAATAATATTTGTTTTAATTATTTCATTATCTAACGCAGATTGAATATTTTCTGGCAAATCATAGCCGTTTAACGCAATTTCTTCTTTAACACTGAGGAAGAAGTAATCTTCGTTAAGTGTTCCAACTAAACCTTTACCATAAGTTGGGTTATCATAAACGTAGTTAACGTTGTTACCACTATCAGTTGAGTGAATAGAGGCACAACCGCCTACCATATATACGTTTTCAAGAACGTAACCTGATCCTGCGTGGCAAGATATCATACCCATTCTACTATTCGCACTTGCGGGCGCTTCGATATAAACGTTTTTAAGGTTTGCAACTCCTCCAGTTAAATATCCTGCTAAACTTGCCCAAGAACCGCTATCTCTACCAAATTGAGCAAATGCAAATATTGCATTTTCAACTTTGATTTCAGACGAAACGTTTGCGCTTGACAAGAAGCCTTTAGTTCCAGTAAACTTAACGTTTATGAAGTTTACGTTTTTAATTTCTCCAGCGAAACCGCTAAAGAAGTTTGCACAAGTTAAGTTGCTGATGATATGACCTTGACCATCTAAAACGCCCGTGAAGGTTGCTGACGGAGTCCAAGTAATACCTGTCATATCAATATCTTCAGTCAATGCAAAGTATCCAGCGGTTGCAGTTGCAAGAGTTGAAATATTATCCTTGCCTATTTCGGTTATATTAATCTCAATTAGGTCATTATCTAATGCAGCTTGAATGTTTTCAGGTAATTCGTAGCCGTTTAATACAAGTTCTTCTTTAACCTTTAAGAAGAAGTAATCTTCGTTAAGAGTTCCAACTAAACCTTTGCCGTAAGTTTCATTATCGTAGGTGTAATTTGCATTATTATCACTAGAAGTTGAGTGAATTGATCCGTTACCACCTACCATATAAACGTTATCAAGTACGTATCCAGTTCCTGCGTTGCAAGAAATCATACCCATTCTATCATTTGAACTTACAGGTGCTTCGATGTAAACATTTTTAAGATTTGCAACTCCACCAGTTAATAATCCTACCAAGCTTGCCCATGATCCACTGTCTTTACCAAATTGCTTAAACGTGAATATAGCATTTTCAACTTTAACTTCTGATGCAACATTTGCATTTGACAAGAAGCCTCTATTTCCAGTGAATGCTACGTTTATGAAGTTTACGTCTTTAATTTCACCAGCAAAACCGCTAAAGAGTCTTTCACTAGTTAAGTTGCTAATAGTATGACCTTGACCGTCCAAAATACCAGTAAACGTTTCAGAAGGAGCCCAAGCAATGCCAGTCATATCAATATCTTCGGTTAGTCTATAATAACCAGTAGTTGCAGCTTGAAGAAGAGAAACGTTATCCTTAGTTACATCTACAACGTTAATTTCCAAAACGCCTGCATCTATTGCAGCTTGGATATTTTCTGGCAATTCATATCCACCAAGAACAATGGTTTCTTTAGTACCAAAGAAGAAATAATCTTCGTTAAGAGTTCCAACTAAACCTTTGCCGTACGTTTCATTATCGTAGGTATAATTTGCATTATTATCACTAGAAGTTGAATGAATTGAGCCGTTGCCACCTACCATATAAACGTTTTCAAGTACATATCCAGTTCCTGCATTGCAAGAAATCATACCCATTCTATCGTTTGCACTTATAGGTGCTTCGATATAAACGTTTTTAAGGTTTGCAACTCCACCAGTTAATAACCCAACTAAGCTTGCCCATGATCCACTATCTTTACCAAATTGCTTAAATGTGAATATTGCATTTTCAATCTTAACTTCTGATGCAACGTTTGCATTTGACAAGAAACCTCTATTTCCAGTAAATGCTACGTTTATGAAGTTTACGTCTTTAATTTCACCAACAAAACCGCTAAAGAGTCTTTCACAAGTTAAGTTGCTAATAGTATGACCTTGACCGTCCAAAATACCAGTAAACGTTTCAGAAGGAGTCCATTCAATGCCAGTCATATCAATATCTTCAACTAACTTATAGTAACCAGTAGTTGCAGTTTGGAGAAGAGAAACGTTTTCTTTAGTTATATCTACAACGTTTATCTCTAAAACATTAGAATCTATTGCAGATTGTATGTTTTCAGGCAAATCATACCCACCGAGAACGATTGCTTCTCTCGTTCCAAAGAAGAAATAATCTTCATCAAGCGTTCCAACTAAACCTTTGCCGTAGTCTGGGTTATCGTAAACGTAATTAACGTTATTTGCACTATCAGTAGAATGAATAGAGCCGTTACCGCCTACCATATATACGTTTTCAAGCACGTATCCCGTTCCAGCGTGGCAAGTAATCATACCCATCTTGGTATTAGTGCTTACGGGCGCGTCAATAAACACGTTTTTGAGGTTTGCAACACCGCCAATTAAATAACCTACTAAACTAGAACATGGACCAGAAGCTCTACCAAACTGAGTAAACGTGAATATAGAGTTTTCAATAGTTATTCCAGCAGCTACGTTATTAGCAACGAGGAAACCTTTATTTCCAGTAAAGCTAGCGTCAATAAAGTTAATATTAATAATCTTTGCACCGTTTAACTTATTGAACAAGTTATCACCAGTGAAGTTCTTAATAGTGTGACCTTTTCCGTCTAAAACGCCAACGAATTCCGAAGTAGGAGTCCAAGTACCGTCAAACGCCTCTGCAAAATCGATATCTTCAGTAAGCCAGAATTCTTCGGTAGTAGCAGTCTGCAACAATTCGATATTTTCACTATTTAATTTAACAGCGTAGTTAATGAATAACCTATCGAATGCATTTTTAAGCAAGAGTGTAGGCATATCGTCTAATCCTACCACCCCTTCTCCACCAAGAATTTCTGCTCTGGTAAATTTATTTACACTGCCAATAATTGAAGTGTTAATACTTACATGTTCTGGAACAAGTGGAAGCTCGGTATCACTAACACAGAAAACGTTAGAAGTAACGAGTGATTGAGAATAAAAACCACCGAGGAAAGAACTTCCCTTTATAGTAGAACTACTTAGAGATGCAACGTAAATTAAGATGTTTTTCAAAACTACGTCCGTTTCAGTAGGTCCTATAATAATTGAACTGTTGGTCGTTGCCATGCTAGCGACTTCAACTGCAATATTTTCAAAATGAGCTTTAGCAGCAGTTCTACCAGCGACTACGCTGTTCCAGCCCACTACGTTAGCTTTTTCAAAATTAATGTTTTTAATTACGGCTGTAGAACCAACCGAATAGAAAATACCACCTGAGTAGCTCAAAGAACCAGTCGTGAAGTTTTTGATTGTGAAACCTTGACCGTCAAACGTTCCCATAAATCTATGGTCGTTATAGTTTCCAGTTCTTGCACCACCCCAATAATTTCTGCCGTTTGAGTTATCGTAATTAATAAGACTCATATCGATATCTTCTTTCAATACTACGTAACCCTCGGTCACCATTTCAAGTTCACGAATATTTTCTTGCGTAACAACAAGGTCAGGCGCAACCACTATTAGACTATAATCAGCGTCACCCATATCAACGTATAATCTTTGAGGTTGACCTACGATAACTTCTGGTTTAAAGTCAGATACTAAATATTTTTCAGTTTGTGCATCGTAAACAGCCGTTCCTTTAGTCGTACCAAGTCTAATCGGATATTCTGCACCGTCTTGAGGTTTATCCTCATCTTTAACGTGTGACATACTGAACTCAACAGTATTATCAGCAGTATAAACGTAACCCAACAATTCATCAGAATGATATACCCTATTAGTCGTGTTAGCAATCAAAGTAATAGGTACTGAGCCCTTTCTATTGATCGCATTAAGATTAAACTCGTAAACAGCTGAATAATCAAAATCAAAAGTATCAAACAAAGTCTTTGAAGATAGATCAATTACTGAATCAGTACCATCAACAGACGAACTTTTAACGATTGCATTAACGAATTCGTATTTATACCCTATGTCTACGGTTGCATCGTTTATTACGTTTACGTTACACCAGAATAATAAGTCGTTAAGCGTTAAAGAATCACCAATAAAGGTTGAATATTCAGCAAAAGCATCAAATCTAGGAAGTTCGGGATAACAAGCAATATCGCACTTTAATTCTGCGTTACCGTTAGTTACTCTTTTAATGGTAAAAGAATAATCGGTTACTTCTTCAAACCTAAAAACTAAACTATCCCTTTTTTCGTTAGTTATTTGTTTTTGCTCTTTTGCATCATAATACGAAACGTAAAGTTCGTATTCTGCACCATACTCAGCGGGAATATATTCTCTAAAATGAATTTCGTTTCCGTAAGTTACTTGGGTGGGCAAAGTTTTAGTGAACTTGAATTCACTAGAACTTGCACAACCAATACCTAGCATAGAAACAAGCATTACAATAGCAAATACAAGCGCTGAAATAATTTTTGTTCTGCGTTTCATAGTTTCTCCCTTTTACATTTTTTATTAATATGTTTTTAGCCCTTCAAACCGCCAACAGACATATTTTGAATCATCAATTTTTGGCTTGCACCAAAAAGAACTAACGGAACTATTGCCGAAAGTATAATTGCACCGTATTTTTTTGCTTCGCCGTTTGTCCCAAGGAAAGCAGCACCTTGGTCAATTTCATATACACCGAAAGCAAGCGTAGGATACTTGGGCAAATAGATAAGCGGAGTACTATAGTTGCTCCATTGACTCATTACGTTACTTACGTAAAGCGCGAGCGCACACGGGAAAGCCTGTGGAAAGATAACGTATACGAAAGTTTGCAATAGTGTTGCGCCGTCGATATAAGCAGCGTCGCTATACCCCCTACTAACGTTCTTAAAATAACCGTACATAATGAGTGCCGCCATATCAAAGCCGCTAAAGAAAGTAATCATATATACTGGCGGGTTGTTTACCATATTCAGCGAACGCATTAACTTATACGCAGCAGGACCAGCACCTATAACTGGTATGGTTATTCTAAAAATTATAATTCCGTAGAAAAATTTATTGTATGGGGTTTTATATCTTGCAAGAGGATAAGCAACCATCATACTTGCTAAAATGTTTAACGCCTGTCCACCACACGCAAGCCAAAAGGTATTAAACGTCATAGTCCAAAACCCTGCTTTACCTACTTTAAACGAAGTAAAAATTTCGTTGTAAAAATGAATATTAAAAGCCTCAGGTAAGCCGTTAGGATTAAACGCAAACTCTTCAGTAGTCTTAAGCGAGTTCATAAAGCACCAAATAATTGGATACAAGCATAAGAACGAAAAGATGATGAACAGTACAAAATAAATTCCAAATACGACCTTTTGAGATTTGTCACTAGCGATTTTATTTCTTTTATTAATTTTAATAGCCATAACACACCTCAAAACTCAACGGTTTCTACTGCTTTTTCAAGCACGTATTTTCCGAATAATACGATAGGAATCGTAATACAAGTAAAGACTACACCAACTGCTGCGGGATAGCCGTAGAACGGTTCTGCAGCACCTGCATTCGCAGAAATCTGTTGCGTCATATAGAATAAGTAAAATCCTACTGTTGCAGTTTCATTTTCACCTTTTGTATACAAGAAAACGTTACCATCGAAAGTAATTATCGAAGACAAGTTAGAAATCATCGAAACGACGATAGTAGGCCAAATCAACGGCACAGAAACGGTGAAAAACTCTCTTACAAAGTTGTGCCCTTCAAGCTTACCAACCTCGTAAAGTTCGTTAGGAATTCTAGCGTAAGCACCGGTAATAATAATGTTAAAGCCAACTATATGA
>JAZOCA010000013.1:0-4362 GCA_045596285.1 Christensenellaceae bacterium
GTTTATGTCACGCATAATGCTTGTTTTAACTGTGATTTTATAGTGATTTTTATTTTCGCTATTGACATTCGTATTTTGTTAAATTATAATATTAGCAAATAAATTTGTAAGGTGATTATTATGAGAAAAAGTTTGAAGGCAAAGTCATATATTTATCCGTTACCTGTTTTAATTATAGGAACTTACGACGAGAATGGTAATCCCGACGCAATGAACGCTGCTTGGGGAACAGTTTGTGATACTGCCCAAGTTTCTATTTGTTTAAGCGCGTCGCACAAAACTGTTAAGAATTTATTGAAAACCAAAGCGTTTAGTGTAGCTATGGCGGACGAGAAAAACGTTAAAGAGGCTGACTACGTTGGTTTGATTTCTGCTAACGACGAACCAAAAAAACTCTTAAAAACTGGTTGGAAAGTTTCTAAAGGGCAATTCGTAAACGCTCCTATTATCGAAGATCTTCCGCTTGTTTTGGAGTGCAAACTAATTAGTTACGATACAGAAACGGAAATTTGCATAGGCGAGGTCGTAAACGTATCGGCTGATGAGTATATTTTAGATGATAAAGGCAAAGTGGATTTAACGAAGTTTAATCCTATTTGTTACGATTGTGATACTCACGGTTATTATATGCTTGGCGAAAAAGTAGGTCAGGCTTTTTCTGACGGGGTGAAACTTAAATGAAATACGTTATAGTTACAGGTGCTTAAGGCGGAATGGGGCGAGCAACGGTTAAAGAGTTGGTAAGTAAAGGTTACACGGTTTTTGCTCTAGATAAAATGGTTGTTGAGTCGGAAAACAACGTTATTTCTATCGCTACCGACTTAACTGACGTTAATTGTATTAAAGAAGCCTTTAAAACGATAAGGTCTGTAACCGATAGCGTTGATTCGATAATCCATTTTGCAGGCATTTATATGCTTAACTCGCTCGTCGAAATATCCGATGATGATATTGATTGCATATTTAGAACAAACTTTTTTGGTGCATTTCATTTAATTAAAATCTTTTTACCTTTATTAAAAAAGGGTGGCAAAATTATTATGACCACAAGTGAGTTAGCGCCTCTTGATCCTCTTCCTTTTACTGGGGTATATGCTATAACGAAAAGTACTCTTGATAAGTACGCTTATTCGCTTAGAATGGAACTTCAGCTTTTGGGAATATATGTTTCTGTTATAAGGGCTGGGGCAGTAGCTACTGGCTTACTTAAAGATTCAACTGATGCATTAGATAAGTTTTGTGAAAACACAGTAAATTATCAATGCAATGCAGAAAGGTTTAAGAAGATAGTTAACGGAGTAGAGTCGAAAAATATTCCCGCTGAGGAAATAGCAAAAAATGTTATTAAGATATTAAAAAAGAAAAGACCCAAATTTCATTATAATATCAACAGAAATAAACTTCTGTTGTTGTTGAACGCGTTGCCAAAGCGTATGCAGTTTTGGGTTATAAGATTGATTTTGAAAAAATAGGCACGAGCAGGTAATTGCTATGTGCTTATTTGAAAAGTATTGAAAATATAATGCTTATATGGTATCATTAAAATATGGAAAAGTATTTATTTGTTGGCGTTAGTCCTAAACCCTTTTTTGGGTGTAATTACTGGTATGTTGACGAGAGTTTTTCCGTTAAGCCTAAAACTTACGTTTGGGTAAAAATGGGAAGGCATAACCGAGAGCAGGTAGTTTACGTTGATAGCGTTAAACTTTGTGATGAAAACAATGCTCCTTATCCGCCACAATTAGCAAAACGTGTTATAAGAATTGCAACGGAAAAAGAGGGGGAACTTGCCAAACTTGACTGGGAAATTTATTTGTAAATTTAGTGGAGTAAAGATGAAGAAAATAGCTTATTTAATTTTTATATTTTTTGTATTATCGCTGTGTGTGTTTGTTTCTTTAGGGTGTAAACCTTGCGAGCATTTGAATGTTGATAATGGACGGTGTTTGACTTGCGGTGAGGAAGTTGATGACCCGTCAATTTTATATAACGTAACGCTAGATGGAACTGCTGAAGTCCTTGGTGTGGTGGGAAAGAAAGAACACTTGGTAATATCAGATAATTACCAAGGAATTCCTGTTTCATCAATTGCTGATAATGCATTTGATAATTATAATGAGTTGAAATCCGTAAAACTTCCCGAATCCATTAAGAAAATTGGGAAAATGCCTTTTCGGGGTGTGATTCTTTGATTAACGTTAGTCTCCCTAAAAGCCTTGAGATAATTGAGGAACAAGCGTTTTTTTCTTGCATTAATCTTGGCAACCTAAAATTATTTGAAAACGTCTCGCACATTGGTAACTGTGCTTTTGCTCAATGCATAAATTTAGAAATCAGCGTTGAGGAGACTAATGATAACTACTTTGCCAAGGGCAATATTTTGTATGATAAACAGCAAACTGAGATTATTTCTGCGGGTAAAATAGCTTCAAGTATTGTAATCCCCAATTCTGTTGAGCGAATCGCTAAGTATGCTTTTAGTGAGAATAAAAACTTAAACAATTTAACCTTTGAAGGGAACACAAGAATTGATGATTATTCGTTTAGGGGATGTGGAAATCTGAAACGTATAAATTTCAACTTTTTAGATAAGCCTAGAATAAGCCTTGGAGCATTTGTTGGTAGTGGGATTGAAGAACTTTATGTGCCATATTACTTAATAGTCGAGTATTATTCAATTTTTAAGGGAGAGATCAGTATGTATAAATCTCATAAAATAAAAATAACTTTGATGCAAGATAATGAGGTTGTTGGTGTAGTTGATTCCTTTTATGGCTCAAATGTTTATGTTAAGAATGAACCGTTTAAGGAAGGATATTTATTTGATTATTGGATGGATAGTGAGGGGAATAAGTTTGTTAACGGAGATGTTTGGGATAAGTTTGAAGATTTTTCTGTGTATGCAAATTGGACGCCTCAGCAAGCTTATGTGCAGTTTTTGGTGAATGATAGTTTATTTGGAGATAAATTAGCTACTTATGATCAACCTTTAGGTGAACTTCCTACCCCAAATTTTGAAGGACGAGAATTTGTTTGTTGGAGAGATCAGCACGGAGTTTATTACGATGAAAACAGTATTTTTAAGAACACTAGTAATCTATTGTTAATCGCAGAATTTAAGGAAAACTAGATGGTTTAGTGTTTTTTCTTTAGGAATTTTAAGGCTGATTTCAGGGGTTTTTCTTGGGAAAAATTTAAAAAAGCCACCTAAAAAATTAAAAAATTTTACGATTAAAAATATTAGAAAAACAAAGATAAATCTTGCCTTTTTTCTTAAAAAACTTAAAAAGACTTGTTCCCAAAGTCCCCCTATGGGTTTCGGTCAAACTTAAAGAGCCTTAAAAATCTTAATTTTTTCGCTATTTTTTGCCTCATCGTCCCATTGAGTTAGATATTTTTCACCCGAAAACGAGCGTTTTCGGCTGTTTTTTATTATTTTCAAGCATTTTTTATAAAATGAAAGTCCTAATTTTACAAACTTTTTCCCAAGATTTTAAATAAAACTTTTTTGGGAAAAGTTCAAAATTATTGACATTATATAATTAAAGTAATATAATGGAATTGCAAAGGATACATAACTTACGTTATATGTATTTTGTTTAATACACTTTCTATTTAGAAATAAATAGCGTTTGTAATAAACTAAATATATAAAATTTAATTTACGTATTGTTTGCTCACTAGGGGAGGGTGCTCTTTTGTTGTGGGCTATTTTTATATCCTTTGCAAGAATAAAGCAAGGGATTTTTTCTTTTTCCCGAAGGAGTATTTATGTTAAAAAAAGAAGCATTAACAACAATTGAGCAAACAATCGGATATCAATTCAAAGAAAAACAATTGATATCTCAAGCATTTACAAGGTCGTCATATCATTATGAACACCCTGAAGAACAAAGCAATGAAGTAATGGAATTCGTAGGTGATTCAGTATTATCATTGCTTGTTGTTGATAATCTACTTGATAGATACACAGACAAAGATGGTAGTGGATTATACAGTTGCTTAAATGAGGGTGATTTTTCATCAATAAGAAGTTTCATGGTTAATAAAAGTTTTTTAGCAAAGAAAATGAGAAAACTTGATTTGCATCAATTTTTAAGAATGAGTATAGGTGATGAGAAACAAGGAATTGAAAATAGTATTTCAGTATTAGAGGACTTATTTGAAAGCATTGTTGGTGCTATTTATTTAGATGTGGGTAGAAACCTAAATAAAACTAAAAAAATTGTCCTTCCTTTATTAGAAATTGAAAGTGAATTAGACGAGTATGACGGAAAGATTAAAATTAGTTATAAAAATTTAATTCAAGAGTGGTGTGATAAGTATGGGTATAGTAAACCAGTATATAATACTTATCAAACT
>JAZOCA010000014.1:0-7994 GCA_045596285.1 Christensenellaceae bacterium
AGAATTTTATCTTAGAGGTGTCCCGTGAGATTTTATGAATTTGAAGACCGTTTTATAAATAGTCAACCACCCAAGTATTTTATCGATAACTTGTGTGCGCCAACGCACGCTCAAAAACTTTTTTCTAAGACTTTAAGAGAAAAGAAAGAGGGTGAAATTTCACTTGATAAAATATATTTTAACCCAAACTTTTCCGACCCCGAGAACTTGCTTGAAACTTCCTATAAAGATTTTAATGAGTTTTTATTAAGTGCGGATATTGTTAGCTCCAAAGACGGTATCCCACTAATTATCGAATGTGGAAAAACCGACTGCAAAGAGGCTTATATAATAGAGGTTAAGGAAGAATTTATAAAAATCATTTCCTCTGACACAGAGGGCGTTCGCCGTGCGCTCATCTATATTGAAGATTTAATCTTAAAGGCAGGCGGGCGTTTTTTATCTATTGGAAAAATTGAACGCAAACCGTTTATTAAAACTAGAATATCACGCTGTTTCTTTTCCCCGCCCAGCCACAACGATAACCAGGGCATGCTTAACGAATTAGAGGACGATATTGACTATTATCCAGAGGCTTACCTAAACCGCTTAATGCACGACGGTGTGAACGGACTTTGGATAGGTGCAAATTTTAGAGATTTATTAACGAGCTCTATCTTCCCAGAAAACGGAACGGACGGAGAAAAGAGATTAAAAAAACTTAAAAGCATCGTCGATAGGTGCAAAAAATACGGCATAGGCATCTATTTGTTTTCAGTAGAGCCCGCCTCTACTCACCGAAACGAAGCCCTTCAAAATAGACCTGACCTTCACGGCGGAACTGCGTGGGGCGGTAAACTAAGGCTTTTCTGCACTTCCACTCCAGAATTTTACGATTATATAAAAGAATGTCTTTCAAAACTGTTTAATTATATTCCCGACCTAGCGGGTTTTATTAATATCACAACTGGCGAAGCGCTATCAGGTTGTGGTTCCACTATAATATTCGACTGCCCCAGATGCAAGGAAAAATTTGGCACCCACGCAAAAACTCTTGCCGCTACCGAAAAAATGTTTGCAGACGTTATGAAAGAGGTTGCGCCAGGCGCTAAATTCATCAGTTGGACGTATGCGCAAAGAGGTTGGAAGGAACATATTCCCGATGCGTTTTACCAATCACTAGAAGAGCGTGATACTTCCGTTATCCACATTCAAAACTTTGAGGACGAGGGCGAGGCAATCCAGCTCGGAAAAAAGAGAAAACTCTTCGACTACTGGCTATCTTTCGTCGGTCCTGGAAAAATTATGAAAGAATCGCTTGAAGTGAACAATAGGCGTGGCGTTGAAACTTTCGCAAAGCTTCAAGTGTGCTCTTCTTTCGACTTTGGCTGTATCCCCTACGTTCCCGCACCTGGAATTCTTTATGACAAATATTCGTATATGCTAAACAACGGAATATCTGGCGCAATGATGTGCTGGTATACCGGTAACTACCCCGGGCTTATGAACAAAGCCGCTTGCGAATTATCGTTTACCCCTTTCCATAAAGCAAAGGACGACTTCCTTTTAGACCTTGCAAAAATTTACTGGGGTGAAAACAGCGATGCAGTAGTTAAGGCTTGGAAGCTCTTCGAAGAGGGTTATAAAAACTATCCCTTAAACAAGGCGTTTTTATGGTTCTCTCCGTTCGTGGACGCACCAGTATCCCCCTTGCATTTAGAACCAGTTGATCTTCCGATGGCAAGCAGTTGGAAATATACCGAACCTGCTGGCGGTGACAGAATCGGCGAAACGCTCCTCGACGGGCACACCCTAGAAGAGGCAATAACTCTCGTTTCTAATATGCAAAACTGTTGGGATAAAGGCACTAAAATTTTAAGCGACCTAAACGACACCGCTTATCTTCCCCGTGCAGAGCAGTTTGCAATTATAAACGCTATGCAAATTCTAATAGCAAGCGGAAATAATTTATTGAAATTTTACCACTTAAGACGTCTTTTAGGCATTCAAAAGGGAGACGCATTAGAAACACTTAACAGTATGCAAAAAATAGCAGAAGAGGAAATTGTTTTAAGCAAAAGACTAATTCCTCTTTGCGAACAGCTCCCTAGCATCGGCTATATGACCGAGGCAAACGGCTTTAAGATATTCAAGGAAAAACTTGTTTGGAGAATAAAGGAGGTTAAAAAATGTTTAACTACCGAATTTCCCAAGGTTCGTAGCCGCATAGAGAAGGAACTCCCTCCTCTGCCCTTCTATAATGGCGAGGAAAACGGTGCGGTAGTTTGCAAACTCTCTAAAAACGGTATTGATAACGCAACGCCCACCTACTTTATATCTAAGAACGGTGAAAAATCTTCGATGACTTCCGTCTGCGCCTCTATAAATGACGAAAGAGTAACGATAAAGTTTACTCTTAAAAACGCTAAAAACGATAGCCTTTCGATAAAACCTGAATTTAGGCTATTCCACCCGTCTGCTCCGTTTAGCTTGCGAAATGGAAACTTATATATGTCACAAAACGTACAGTTTTCTTTTATTGACGAAGTTTACGAAAAAAGAAAAGAAGCAATCTCTTGTGCTAGCGAACTGCTCCACGACGGAACTTTAATATATATGCTAAGTTTTAACCGAGCAGATTTAGGAATGGAAAAGGGCGAAACGTTTAGGCTTGCAGTAGATAGAATCGGCGAAATAAACGAGGTTCTTTCCTTAGATGACCGAATATATCCCCGCTTGATTTTAGGGCAAATCTCCCCCGATTCATACGCATTTTTCGTCGAATAGTTAAAAATACACTAAGAAAAGACACCCTTTTGGATGTCTTTTTTTGGAGCTAGTACGGGATGTTGCTACGCTTACACTACGCAATATTCGCTTCGCTCATATATAAACGAGGCTCTCACTCGAAGCACCAACAAAAAAACAATCGCTGCCCTTTCGGATAGCGATTGTTTTTTAACTTCTTTCCCATTTTTTTGCTAAACGATCATTTCTGATTTTTCGACAAGCACACCCTCTTTATACAAAAAGGTTTTTACTTCGTACTTCCCAAGTTTAATCGATTCATTTACGTTTTCCACATGAAGCACAGTTTTTTGGCTTTTGTCCGTATTGTTGAAAAGTCTTATAACGTACTCTTTATTTTTATTTACACGCAAAACAGACAATACCACGTTTTTATCTTCAACAAAACATTTCACTGGCAAACTTGTTTCTTTTAATTCTCCGTGAGGGAAGTGATTAAGCGCATACGGCTGTTGCGCAAACTCGGTCGCCATTCTTTCAAGGTCTTCCTTCATTGAAACAGCCATACGGAAACGAAAACTATGCAAGCCGTTTTCGATATAATCGTTATATCTCGTTTCATCATACATAGGGCGATCTAAAACCGGGTGCGCGCAATAGGCAGAACCGTTCAACAACGTCAAACGAAGCTTATTTTTTTCACAACTCGTGCCGTATATACAGTCGTTAAAGACAGCCAACACGTCATCTCCATTTGTCACACCAACGAATCTATGAGGGCATTCTTCGCTACCGTCACGCGGGAACATTTCCGTGCCGTATGCTATTTGACCTATAAAACTATCAGCTTTTGCCGCAGGAATTTCAAGTTTTAAAATCTTTAATTTTTCATTTTGCAAAACGCTAACGTCTACGTCTATATACGGTAAATCATTATAAATTTTATAGGTGATTTTTACAGTGGTAGACTTGTTTTCAAACAAAGATTCCACACACGTCAAAACCTCTCCGCTTTCAACGATTTTAACACTCGTTAGCCCCTCAAAAGCACCTTTTTCACATTTGGACAAGCGCATCGCTTTGGCATTTTTACCCACTTTTTTGATATCAAAGCCCCAAGTGTCGGGAGTGTCTTCTAAAACAAGCGGACGGAATGCGCCTCCAGCAAGATATTCCTTGCCGTTTACCACATACGATTCTATCAGCCCCGTTTCTCTACTTATTTTCACCGTTTTGCAGTTATCGGAAAGAATAATATCTTCTTTTCCCTCGTCCTTTTTAACTTCAATCGGTTTCTTTTGAACGATAAAATCAAAACGAGCGATATTAAAAGCGGGTAATTGACAACAAAAGACTACGCGTTTTCTTCTATCGTAAGCAATATTTGATATTTCTTTAATTATTTGAGAAGCAATAATCTTATCCCCTTGTTTTACGACTACATCATACATTTCTTCGTCCGATACAAGTGCAACGGGCACTAAAAACTCTACGTCAATCGTTGTTTCCCACGTATAGGGATGAGGGTTAAAAACAAAAATCGGAAATTCATTTTCCTTTGCTTTTTCAAATTTCTCTATAAGATAGAAAAACGCGTTCATGAACACTCCGTTTAACGCGTCCATTGCACCGTCAGCCTTTGCCAGCGCAGAAAGTTCACCGTTTCGTGCGCACGTTCCGCTCATAATATCGTGAAATTGCAAACTTACAAGATTTTTTTCTACCGCACGGAACACGTCTTCGTGATCACCTTGATACCCATGCAAAGTCGCTAATGCAAGCAACTTTTCCGTCTTAAAAAGATAATTCTCCAACTCTATATTCTTTTGTTTAATGGAATTCATTGAAGAATAGGTTTTAATGCAACAGTGCAACAAGGAATTTTTCTTTGTCACAGTAGGCTTCACGCCCTCAAAAAATGCTTCGGGATAACTGTGTATTACCTTATACTCGCTTTCCTCCATTAAATTTTGAATATCCTGCAAATCTTTTCTAGAAGGCCCGCCGCCGTGGTTTCCTACACCCCAAAGGGCAATCCCTCGTTCGTACTTTTGCCACTCGTCTGCTTTTTGCAAAATCGCTTGTTTTGCTCGTCCCATATTACTTGCATATAAGCCTTGGTTTTGACAAGCAACGCTAACCCTGCTTCCGTCCACACCTTTCCACACAAATAATTTTTCTTTCATGTCAGGACGGCAAATAATATAACTATCAAACCCAGTTTTTTTCAAAATCTGTACAAGTCCTACCGAATGCCCAAAGGAATCGTAATTTATTGCAGTTGTGGGTTTTACGCCAAATTTTTCTTGAAAATATTCTCTACCAAGCTGAATTTGACGAACGAACGATTCTCCGCAAGGCATATTGCAATCGGGTTGCAAATACCAGCCGCCAGCAATTCTCCACTTACCTTTCTCTACGAGCTTTTTTATTTTTTCAAAAAGTGAAGGGGAATGTTTTTCAATATATTTATACAAAATCACTTCGTTGTGGCAGAAGATATAGTCATATTCGTCCGACAATTCTACCGCCGAATAAAACGTTGATAACGCTGCGGAAATCCCCTCTTCCCAATTCCACATCCAAACGGGATCTATATGCGCATTACAAATTAAATGCAATTCTTTCATAACGCCCTCCAATCATTAAATCAAATCAAAATAACTTATCTTGGCTTGATTTTCCAATTTTTTTACAATATCAACTTGTTTGCCGTTTATAAAAAGCGTTGCTTTCTCACATAGCGCACCGCTGACAGTAAACTCCGCTTTTCCTGGGCACATAGGATAAAAACCTAAAACGGCAAAAAGATACCAGCATGCAGCACTTCCATTATCCTCGTCACCAGGGAATCCCTCATCTTCATAAGTAAAGACTTCTTTAGTCATCCTTTTAACAATTTCGCGTGACTTTTCTTTTTGTCCGAACTCCGCATACAAGAATGGAATGTGGAAGGACGGTTGATTAGAAATCGCGCATTGACCGAAATTCACCGATGCCATTTCAGTCATTTCATGAATTTCTAAAGGATATCCGCCTAGTGAATATTTGGGTTCCAAAGAGAAAAGCTCGTCTATCTTTTTCAAGAAGTTCTCTTTTCCTCCGTATAAATTAGCAAGCCCGATGTAATCGTGCGGGACGGAAAAACTTGCCTGCCAAGAACTCCCTTCAGTATAATCACGCCCCCACGCGAACGAGTCGAATTCTTCATTACGAAAATTCCCATTACTGTCTTTTCCGCGCATACATCCGTATTGCGGGTCAAATAAATTCCGATAATTCTTACTTGATTTTCGATAATTTTCTGCAATTTCTTTTTCGCCAAGTTTTTCTGCTACGACAGCAATGCAATAATCACCATACGCGCTATCGAGTGTTTCATTGACACTTTCTTCACACTTATCGTAAGGAACGTAACCCAATCGATTATATTCTTCCACGCACTTTCTAGCAATTCGACGGCCTTCAGATTTTCGCTTAGAGTTAGCCACCATTGCGCTTAATGCCCTACGCGAGTTATTCTCGTCAAGTAAGTCTTTTGCAATCGCATCCGCAAAAACTGCTTCAATCAAAGTCCCTGGCATACAGTTAAATTCCGAGGGAGTCAACCAACGCGGTAGCGTGCCCACGTCGTCGTAAACGTTCAAAAAACCTTCTAAAATCTCGTTGATCTTTTCAGGTATCACTAAAGAGTAGAAAGGATACACCGTCCTATACGTATCCCAAAAACCATTATTTGTATAGCTAACACCAGACTTTATATCTCCCGTTTCTGGTTCGACGTGTACGGCGTTCTTATTTTCGTCCGTTTCATAAAACTTATTCGGATAAACAAACGCGCGATACATAGAGGAATAAAAGGTTTTCATAGTCTTTTCATCCGCCTTAATTTGCACGCGGGAAAGCAAATCCTCCCAAACGTTTTCCGCCAAACTTTTTACCTCTTCAAAAGTTTTTCCAATAAGCTCTCTTTTTAGATTAAGTTTTGCTTGATCCATGCTGATGAACGACGTCGCTAAGCGAACAGTATACTGCCTTTTTGCAACTTTTACGCCAACCGCCTCTGCTTTTTCGCCGACCTTTTCTCGCATTTCACCGCTAATATCACAGTCAAAAGAAAAAACGAAATATATTTTAAAATCGTCACGATAAGGCGCAAAAGAATAGGAACAAGTATAACCTTCTACCATTCGTTCCTTTTTATTTACGGCAATTTCCGTCTTAAAATCAGAAGGAAATATCGAAAAAATAGGTGTTTTTACGCTTTCGTCCACGTCAATGCAGATAATTGCGCCACTATCAGTCGGCGCAAGCGCGAACTTCGTTCTATATCGCAGCAGTTCAAGCTGCATATAATAAGGTTTTAGAATCTCTTCTTTGACATTAAAACCCGACCATCTTAAAAAAGAGTTGGCAACAAGCTTATCGCTTTGTGGCATAAAACAAAAATAAGACCAATCCCTCGTCCAAGGACTCGCCTGATGCGTTAGTCGAATGCCCTCAATCCCCTTGTCGTTTGGATGGTAAAACCACGAACCGCGTTCACTGCTTGTTTGTGGCGCAAACATACTAAGCGCGTGCGGTAAAGTCGTCAAAGGCAAAGTGTTTCCATGTGAATAACGGCGTTCCGACGCCGTCCCTTGTTTTACATTTACATACTCAACATACTTCATATTCATCTTTTTTCATTTAATAGTTAGTGATTAGCAAGTCTTTTTAATAGAGAATTCCTAGCTCGCTCCCCCACCACAAATAACTTACGATAAGTATTTTATCATCAAAAACTGTCCCTTTACAATGCGCCTTAATTACTAGTTTTAGTTGTATTTTGACATAACGAAATATTTTTTATATTTTATCATAACAGCCTTTACTCGTGCAACTAAAAATTATAATAATTAAGATTCGTGAATCAAATCAACCTTTACTTCTTTACTGTTACCTCTTGCCTATTACTTCAAAAATCCTCAATGTGACTTTTAGTGAAAAGTGAAGAGGTAAAAAGTAAAAATCCCGAACGCTTTAGCATTCAGGATTTTTTGGAGCTGGTGACGGGATGTTGCTACGCTTAC
Organism: Christensenellaceae bacterium; assembly: GCA_045596285.1. Taxonomy (GTDB): domain Bacteria; phylum Bacillota; class Clostridia; order Christensenellales; family Borkfalkiaceae; genus HGM11416. The sequence continues at coordinate 7,800 of JAZOCA010000014.1, forward strand.
GCTACGCAATATTCGCTTCGCTCATATATGAACGAGGCTCTCACTCGAAACACCAACAAAAAAACAATCGCCACCCAAAAGGGTAGCGATTATTTTTTGGAGCTGGTGACGGGATTTGAACCTGCGACCTGCTGATTACGAATCAGCTGCTCTACCGACTGAGCCACACCAGCATTATATATTAAATTGTTTTTA
>JAZOCA010000015.1:0-15449 GCA_045596285.1 Christensenellaceae bacterium
GAATTTATAGATTAGATAAAGTTCTCTTAATAAGAGATAAAGCTCTAGTAACAAGAATTATAAATTATGTTAATATGTAGTTGAAAGGGAGGAATTCATAATGAAAAAAATAGTTTTATGTTTAGTAAGCATTGTTTTATCAATATTTGTATTGACTTCTTGTAGTGCCAATAATTATAAACCTATCACCATTAAACATCAAAATTCTGATTACGCCCCTTATACTGATGGAGAGCCCAAAACATTTTTAATTAATCTACTTAACAATAGTAAATGGATTAATGATGTTGCAAAATGTGAATGTAATTATACCATTATTATGAAAAATGACAGGGAGATTCGTTATCATAGCGAATGTGGAACGTTTATAGATTATGATTTTAATAAATCTTTGACGATAAGTGAAGAAGATAGAGTTAAACTTAATGATTACTTTGTTGAGGTTATCTGCGAAAGTAATGTTCACTTTTTTGATGAAAATAATAAGTGTACTGCTTGCGGATATGAATTATCTGAATAAACCTATAAATTTCTATTTATCGAGTAGGTATAGGGGTATGCAAACTACCTCTAGGGTATGCAAAATATTTAACTTTTTAACGATTACAAGGCTTAAGGTATGCAATTGTATTAAAATTGTGTAACGTTGCCAAACAAAGTAAAGACGAACCCGTTTCCTTTAGGAGACGGGTTCGCCTTTGTTTTTAGACTAAAAAAGTAGTTTTTTTTGCATTCCACTATCGTTTTTGATAGCGGAATGCCTTGCTTTTAGCCTATTTGTTTTTGATTTAGGCTTTTGATTAAGTTGACAATGATTTTGTTTGAATCGTATGAAATTTGAGTTTTACTATCTTTCAGTCTTATTGTTAGATAGGTTTTGTAAATTTCTATTCCGAAATTATCATTGTCATGTTTGAATAATAATTCGTTCATTAAATCACCTCCTATAACAGGCGTTGTAAATTTCGCGAATTAAAAAAATATCAGAAAAATGAGAAAAAGCGGTGAGGAAATTAATCCTCACCGCTTTTTACCGCCTTTTGCGGTCTAAAACTTCATATACAATGCTCCTATGATTACAACGGAGCTACATTTTTTTGATTTTTAATATTAAGTTGTCGTTGTTTTTGCCATTCGGCAAAATCTTTTTTTTTACCCTTTTCGGTATTGCAATATTCTATGATAGAAGAGTATAAAACTCTTGCGATAGAATCGAGTTCCGAATCGGGCAGTCCCGTAGTGTTCTTGCGCCTTCTTGCCATTAAAATTATAGTTTATCATTCTCCCTTTCAAAATTGTTTCCTAAATGGGTTTCTCCTTTATACGTCCTTTCGTGTGGTCGTTTTATTTTCTCTTGTCATCTGCGACTTTGTATAGTGGGGTTTGTGCGAAAGTATTGATCTTAATAAAAATAACGTTGTTTTTGAGGTGGAGTTGTTTTGTTATAAAGTGCCGATAATCGTGCTATAGCGCAGTTTTTTGTGATGTTTAAAATAAAAAACAAGCAAAAATTCCTAAAAAACAGAGAAAGATAAAAAGCAGGAAAACTTTAGCGTTAAAAATTAAACGCTAAAACTAAATAATGGCGAATATTAATAAGTCAAAATATCACAAAAATTCAAGTGCAAACCATTTTGCTTTAAGTAAGCTGGGGCGTAATTAATTTAAGTGCAAACAATTACAGCATAAACACAAACGTTAAAAAACTTAAGTTTTTATAAAAAGGGCAAACAAACTTTTAAAATGCAAATACTAATAACAAAATAGGTAAACGATTTCACATTCTTTTTTTGATAAAAGTCTTTTAATAATAATTTTTTTAAAAGAATTGCAGAATTTATCTTAAATTTTATATTTACTATCAAATATAGATAAAAAAAATTAAAAAAATTTTTTAAAAAGGTATTGACAAATGCCAGAATGCGTGTTATCCTATAAATAGGAAATCGTTTCCACATCTTAAAAAAGTAATTTGGAGGAAGAAAATGAAAGCAAAAAATTTACTCAAAAAACTAATGGCTTTAACCTTTGTATTAGTCATGGCATTATCCGGCACGGTATTAACTGCTTGCAAGCCCGGCAATGAAGACCCAGATGAAACTGATGAAGTAAAAATCGTTAAAGTATGGGTGCATAAATCTGAAGCGGAAGACGAAGGCATGGTATATAGCGCTATTGCTGAAGCGTTTAACGATGAAAAGTTTCAAACTCAAGATGGCAGAACCATCAAGATGAAACTTGAATTTAAGAACAGCGCAGAAACTTTAGCAACTTCAATAGAAGCAGAAGTTTTAACCGGCGGACTTCCCGATATCGTAGCGGTTGACGCGCCCAACGTTGCAGCATACGCAGAAGACGGCATTTTAGAAAGTATTGACGAATATATAAGCGCAGAAGAAAAAGCGGACTACGTAGATAGCGTTATTGAACAAGGCACTATCAACGGTAAAATTTACGCGCTTTCTGCCATGGATGCGCCCACTGGTCTTTACTACAATAAGAGCCTTTTAAACCAAATCGGTTATAAGGCAGAAGACTACGGCACCGTTCAAAATCCATGGTCTTGGAAAGATTTAATGACCGCAATGAAGGCGTTAAAGGCAGCGGGCTTACCTTATAAAACCAAATTAAACCTTGGCTTTGGCGGTAACGAAGGTCTTATGTATTTATACTCTTCATTAGTTTATTCTGCAGGCGGAACTTTCTGCGGTAGCGATGAAAAGGTTGCAGGCCACTTAGATAGCGCAGAATCAATTAAAGGTATTAAATCTTTAGAACCTTTATTTATGCCTGATGAAGACGGCGAACTTTGGTATTACAACGGTAGCAACACCGACGCACTTGCTGCAGGCGAAATCGCTTTTGAAATTTACGGACCTTGGAATATTGCTTCAATTAAAAAATCTTACCCTGAATTTATCAACAGTTACGACATTATGCCCGTTCCCGTTTACGAAGATGAAAACGGCAACAAGGGTAGCGCGGTTGCAGGTTGCGGAAGTTGGTGCTTCGGCGTAACCCCCAGAGCAAAAGACTTATATAGCGCAGCGGTAGCGGTTAAGTATTTAACAAGCGCGTTTGCAAGCGAACTTTTATATCAGTCAATAGGAACTTTCCCCACTCACAAATCAAGTCTTGCATCATTAAGTGAATTTAACAGCGGGGCTTTATTATCACTTTCTACAATTTTACAAAACGTTGCAACGCCCAGACCTAAAATGGTTAACTATCCCAAACTAAGCGACGGTTATCAAGCAATTTTATCATATATGGAAACCATGTATGGAACTGCTGAATACGACTTAGAAGGTTATATTCAAACTCAAATTACCGCTATAGACAGATAATAGCAAAAAAGGGGATACGATATGAGAACAAAATCGGGAAGCAAAAGCGCATATTTCCGATTGTTCGGCGAAAGATATAGAAAAAACGACTGTGTTGCTGCGGGGGTATTTACTCTTCCCGCAGTAATACTCGGTTTAATATTCGTTATCACGCCGATGGTAATTTCGCTTGGTTTTGCATTTACCGATGCAGGACTTTTAAAATTAGACGCAGTAAAATTTAACAATTTTGCGAACTTTAAATCGCTTATTGGCGATAATATTTTGTGGCAAGCCTTTAAAAACACTATGGAATTCGTTGTTAAAGTAGTTCCTTTACAGATGACCATGGCGGTGGTTTTGGCGCTAATATTAAATTCTAACATAAAATTCAACACCTTTTTCCGTTGGGCGTTCTTCTGCCCCGTAATGCTGTCGCTTGCGGTTACGTCTATGCTTTGGATGAACTTGCTTAACGAACAAGACGGGCTTATTAACGCCCTTATAGAAGCGCTTGGCGGAACAAGACAGGGCTTTTTAGGCGATCCTAAGCAGGCAATGAACGTAATAGTGATAATTTCTGCTTGGCAGGGCGCGGGATATCAAATGTTAATAATCCTTTCTGCCCTTAAAAATATTCCCAAGGAAATGTACGAAGCGGCTTCATTAGACGGATCTAGCGGTTGGAACACCTTCTGGAAAATAACCCTTCCTTCTATAATGCCCACCTTCTCTTTTACTTTGGTAACCATGCTAATAGGCGCGTTTAGGCTTATCACTCAACCCATGATTATGACGGGTGGCGGGCCTGTAGACAAAACGCTAACAATGTCTTATTATATTTACAAGCAAGGTATCACTTATCGTGACGTTGGCTATTCAAGCGCAATCGCGCTGGTATACACGGTATTTATGGCTACTATTTCGCTAACTTTAAGAAAACTTACCGAAAAGGATAATACGCAGTAGGAGGGGGATTATGAATATAACGAATATACAAACCCTTTCTGAAGCGCAAAGAAAGGAATTAAGAAACAACAAAATTAAAAGATCGGTAGCGCATACCTTTATGTATATCGGTCTTGCAATACTTTGCGTATTGTTTTTATTCCCTATCGTTTGGATGGTAGTTAACAGTTTAAAAACTCACGCGCAAGTTTACGAAAACATAAGTAATATTAAAACTTTCTTGCCCGCAACTTGGGACGTAACCAAGTGGTTTAAATCTTACGGAATGCTCTTTAATACCTTTGAATATTTCGGCAGATCTATCATAAACAGTATTGTTTATACGGGCATTACCATATTAGGGGTGCTTTTAATCAACTCTTTTGCTGGCTACGCTTTGGCAAGAATAAAGTTTCCCGGCAGAAATTTCTTGGTTAACCTAATTTTAATTATATTGATGGTTCCCGTAGAAACTTCTATCGTTCCTTTATACGTTATTTTAAGCAAACTAGGCTTATTACAAACAAATACTAGAGTAATAGGTTACCTTATACCAAGTTTTGTAAGTCCCTATTATATCTTTATGTTCCGCTCTTTCTTTATGGGCATTCCCAAAGAAATAGAAGAAGCGGCGGGTATAGACGGCGCAGGAAGATTTAAAATATTCTTCAAACTAATATTCCCCATATCTCTTCCCGTGTTTGCAACCGTTGGTATATTTACTTTTATGGGCGCGTGGAACGATTACGTGTTCGCACAACTAATGTTCAGTAATCCCGCGCAACAACCCTTACAAGTATTCTTACAACTAATAAATAACTTTAACCCCAAAGATATATCTCTTACGATGGCGGCTCTTACGTTCAGCACGATTCCTATTGCATTAGTTTATATTTTCTGCCAAAGATATATCGTTGAAGGCGTTTCTTTCGGTGGGTTAAAATAGGAGTTTTAATGAAATTAAAAAATACTTTCGTTATAAGTTGCATTCTTTGCGTTTGCTTGGCAGGGTTTTGTTCATGCATAGAAAAAAATAATTCTTCTTCTGGCGAACAGTATAGCGATCCGCACCAAGAAAATACAATATTTCATCTTGACTTTGATGAAAACGAAAATTATTCTGCAGAGGACCAAGTAAACGGCGAAGTTGGCGAAATAAATTACGTTTTTAAAGACGCTAAATTTAAAGAAGATGAAAAAAACGCACAATGGATAACCTCAAGCGCAGTAAAGGGCAGTTGTCTTGCTTTTGACGGATATTCAACTTATATAACCTATCCTAACGTTGAAATAAGCGGAAGCAAACTCACGGTAGAAGTGTTCGTTTCGCCAAGGGCTTTTGAATGGGACGAGCCTTTAGCCATAGAAAACGGCAGAGAGAGTTTACAGGTTATAGTTGGCAAATACGATAAAGAAGCGGGCGCAGGATTCGTTTTAGGTATGCACAAATACGGCGAGTGGAGTTTTCAGGTGGGAACAGATAAAGGTTGGTTTAAACTTTGGAACGAGTGGAACAACCTTGATAAATACACTTGGAATCACCTAACTGCGGTTTACGATGGCGAAGAAGGCTATATGGCTGTTTATAAAAACGGCGAAATAGTTAACGAAATGAATATAGAAAAAGGGTATATTAAGCAATGCGACGCGCCTTTATACGTTGGCAAAAGCGCAAATCCGCAATATACGGGCGTGTATCAGTTGAATATGTTTAACGGTCTTATGGACGACTTAAAAATATATTCGCAGGCAAAAAGCGCAGAAGAAGTGGAAAAATATCATAAAAGTTTTACAGACGAAAAGGGCAAACTTCCCGCTGTTTCATTTACGGACGGATGGCTTAACCCACACCTTTTGCAAGACGATATTTATCGCCCTTCTTACCACGCTTTACCACCACAGCACTGGATGAACGAGCCCCACGCACTATTTTTCTATAACGGATATTATCATTTATTTTATCAGTTCAATTTAACCGGACCTTACTGGCGACAAATTTGTTGGGGGCATTGGGTTAGCCCCGATATGGTTAATTGGAAGCACGTTAAAGAAGCCATCGTTATGGACGAAAGTTCGCCCGCGCCAGACGGTATTTGGTCGGGCAACGCCGGTTATAAAAAGGACGGAACGCCCGTTTTATTTATAACCGCGGGTAACGATAGCAGGGATGAAAATCCTTACAGTAACCAAAATATAGCAATAGCAGTTCCCAAAGATTTAAACGATCCTTATCTTACGGAATGGGTACTTTCGGATAGTTCGGTAATAACTTTGAACGAAAGCATGGGAGCACCTAACGAATTTCGCGATCCCAACGTTTATTATGAAGATGGCGTTTGGTATATGGTAATTAGCGGTAGGCTTAAAAACGAACGCGGAACGGCATTTTTATACACTACCGAAGATGATTCGTTTACAAATTGGACCTATCGCGGAACGCTGTTTACGCCCGAAGTTTACGAGCCTTACATGGGGCAAACTTGGGAACTTGTAAACTTGGTTAAATTAAAAAACCAAAGCGGAACGCAAAGTAAATATTTATTTGCTTTTAGCCCTGCAGGCGCTAATTCCGATAACGACGTTTACTATTATTTAGGTAATTTTGATAAAAAAACCTATAAATTTATTCCCGAAACGCAAAGACCTATGCTTATGGATTACGGTAATAACGTTTTCACAGGACCTACTATAACTACTTTGCCAAACACGGGCGAGGTTGTTATTTGCAGTATAATTCAAGATCAGCGTTCGGGAAGAGATGAATATAACGCGGGTTGGGCGCATAGCGCTGGTATGCCAAGAGAACTTTCTTTAACGGATGAGGGCAACTTGGCGATATCCCCCGTTTCTACTATTGCAAATCTTTACGGCGAAACTTTATTTGAAGAACAAAACCTTACGGTAAGCCAAATTAATCAAAAACTAAAAAGCGGGCTTGGCAGTCGCCTATATATCTCTTTTGAAATAGAAATAAATGGCGCAAGCGAAGTTGGCTTACAGTTTAAATCAAACGGTAAAAATTCAAGTAAGTTGGGCTATAACGCGATAAACGGCACTTTATATATAGATACAAAAAATTGTGGAAGTCAACGCGTGAAGGGCGTATTTGGCGGTGAACTTCAAATATCAAGCGGTGTTTTACGTGTTGATATGTATATAGATAACGCCATGGTGGAATGTTATATCAACGGCGAAAAAACCATTACCGCAATGATTTATAACGATTCCGACGGATTACAGTTCTTTGGCGAAGGCTGTTTAATTAGAAGTTGTAAAATTATAAAAATGAATGCCATTAAATGGTAAATTCAGGAGGATAAATGATGCAAAAAAACTTAAAAAGCAGGGCTATAGCACTGTTAACCCTACTTTTAATGATTTTTTCTACGTTTGCTTTTAGCGGGTGTAGTGATAAAGATCCAAATAAAAAAAGTTTAATGCTTCACCTTGCGTTTGATGAAGGCAAGGGAAACGTGGTTTCGGACTCTTCTAAAAATTTGGAAGACGCCACCGTTCAATACGTATTTAACAACGCGCAGTTTTTAGATGGCAATCGCGAGCCTGAATGGCGCAAAACTGGTGTTAAAGGCGGTAGTTTGTTATTAGACGGATATTCCAACTACGTAAAATACGATTATTCTAATATTAAGGTTAGGGGATCTGCTTTAACGGTTAGCGCGTGGGTTGCGCCAAGAGTATTCGAATGGGATAATCCAGATGCTGCAGAAAACGGAACTGAACGCTTAACCGCGGTAGTTGCGCAGTATTATAAGCAGGAAAATCAAGGCTTTATTTTGGGTTACCAACGCCACGGCGCGTGGTCTTTCCAAGTGGGCATAGGCGATTTATGGCTTACCCTTTGGGATAACGGCAATCCTTTAAGCAAGTATGAGTGGAATCATATCGTAGGCGTATACGACGGAGTTAACGGTACTTTGCGCATGTATCTTAACGGCGTGTTAGTAAACGAAAAGAGCTTCTTTGAAGGAACTAAGATTTCCAGCGCGGTAGACGAACCCTTAATGATAGGTAAGAACGCATACCCCGATTCTAACGCAACCGCTTCTTGCAATATGGTAAGCGGACTTATAGATGAAGTAAAGATTTATTCAAGCGCAATAAGCGCAAAAGACGTTAAATCTTTATACGATTCTTGTGAAGTTGGCGCAATAAACTGGGATGATATTAAACTTCAAAACATTTTAACGAGCGATTACACTAAAACACAATTCCACGGCGGACCTAACCAACATTGGATGAACGAGCCTCACTCGCCTATGTATTATAACGGCAAGTATCACTTGTTCTTCCAACACAATCTAATGGGCCCCTATTTTAGAAATATTTGCTGGGGACATTTAGTTAGCGACGATATGGTTAACTGGACGCAACTTAAGGAAGTTATAACGCCCACGTACGGAAGCGTTTGCCCAGACGGCGTTTGGTCTGGCGGGGCAACCTACGATAAAAACGGTATTCCCGTATTATTCTTTACCGCGGGTAACGACAGTTATTCTAAATCTTCAGAAGGGCTTATTTCTAACCAAAATATAGGTTACGCATACCCCAAGGATATAAACGATCCAAATCTTACCGAATGGGTTATTGGCGATACGCTTGCTATCAAGCAGGTAACGGGGCAAGGCAGACGCGGTGAATTCCGTGACGCGCATTGTTGGCAAGAAGATGGCAAGTGGTATATGTTAGTCGGCTCTGCTTCAACCACTACCAACGGCGGAACGGCGCTTTTATATGAAAGCGACGCTTTAGAAGTAACCGATAGCGGTGTTAACATGAACTGGAAATTTCGCGGGCAACTTTATGAAATCAAAAATCAAAAGAGCGACTTAGGTAGCGTTTGGGAACTTCCCGTTTTATTACCCCTTAAAAACCAAGCGGGCACTATAACCAAATACGCGTTACTAATAAGCCCCGCGCCCGCAGATTCTGCAGATAATAAAATTTATTATTTCGTAGGTCAATTCGATAAACAGGCGGGCAGATTTATTCCCGATGCGGAATTTGAAGGCAATCCCCATCTTTTAGATTACGGCTGTAACGTATTTACAGGCCCAAGCGGATTTATAGATCCCGTAAGCGGTGAAGCCTTCGTTATGAGCATCATGCAAGACCAACGCGCGCCTGGTGTGGTTGCTGCTTCAGGTTGGGCAAACTGCGTAGGCTTAGCAAGAAGGATTTATTTAAACGATAACGGCACGGATTTAAAGATTGAAGCGGTTTCTGCATTAGAAAATTACCGCGATAAAACTTTATTAAACGAAAAGAATACCACTATAGAAGCGGTTAACCAAAAACTTGAAGGCGTTGGTAGCGATATGATGTATATCAAAGTTACCTTTAAAAACGTAGACGCAAGCGCTTTCGGTATTAGAATTAAAATGGATAAGGCCGGTTTAGATCGCACTTATTACTACTACGACGCAACCACTTTAACTATTAACGGTGGAACTTTAAACTCGGGTGCAAATGCAAACACGGGTAAGGTTAGCGGTGATTTAGCACTTAACGAAGACGGAACTTTAACTATGGAAATATACGTAGATAGATCTTTAGTAGAAGCCTTCTTTAACAGCACTAAGGCAATATCTACAAGAGCGTATTCCGCAAGAGATTCCGTTGGTGTTCAGTTATACGCCGAAGGAGGCGCGGTAACGGTAGAAGAGATATTAATTACCACCGTGAAATCAATTTATGAATAAAAATAAGATTGTTTTTTCTTCAATTTTGGCTTTTGTGTGCGCTATGCAAGCGGTAGGGTGCGCAAGCGCTAAAAAGGAAGAATACACTTTTAAAAATTCGGGCTTTGAAAGCGGAACGCTTTCCGCTTGGGAAACGCACGGCGAAGCGTTTACCGAAGACGGCGTTGTTTTCGACAGTAAAGACTCGCAAGGTAATTTATATAATTACAAAGGCGAATTCTTTTTCTGCGGATATAAATCTGCGCCCGAATACGATACGGGTTATATGTTAAGCGAGCCTTTTAAACTTGAAGGTAACGGTAAAATAGGGTTTTTAATCGGCGCGGGCGCGAACACGGCAAAGTGTTACGTTGCGCTGGTTAACGAAAAAAACACCACCGAATACGCAACAAGGGCTAACGACGAGTTTGAAGAAGGAATTATTACTAACGGATTGCACCGCGTTATATTAGACGGTAGCGATTACGTTGGTAAAACGGTTAGAATTAAAGTCGTAGATAACGATGCAGGCGAAGGATATTACAATTATATTAACGTAGACGACTTTATAGTCAACTATCAAGGCAAGGAGGACGCTGTGGGTAAATTAGCAGATGCAAACCGCTACGTTGCAGACAACAAAGATAAAGTTAATAAAAAATACAGAATGAGTTATCACCTTATGCCCGAAATAGGTTGGTGCAACGATCCAAACGGCTTTGTTTTTTACGAAGGTAAAATTCATCAGTTTTATCAGCACAATCCATATTCAACCGCGTGGGGGCCGATGCACTGGGGGCACGCAACTTCAACCGATTTTGTAAAGTGGGAATATCTTCCCATAGCCTTAGCGCCAGACACCCCTTACGACGACGGATCGGGATGTTTTAGCGGATCGGCAATAGAAAAGGACGGAAAACTTTATCTACTATATACGGGTGTAGCAAAAGACGGTCGCCAACAGCAATGTTTGGTAGAATCATCAAACGGCGTTACCTTTGAAAAGGTAAACAGAAACCCCGTTATCTCAAGTTCTATGGTTGCGCCCGGCCTTTCAACGATAGATTTTCGCGATCCTTACGTTTATAAAAACGGAGACACCTATTACTGTATAGTAGGCGCGAAAGAAGGCGCATACGGGCAAATGGTGTTATATAAGAGCACTACTTTAAAAAGTTGGGATTACGTAGGTAAAGTAATGAACTGTAGCGATCCCAGCGCACCGAATTTCTATCAGTTAAGCCCAGGTATTTACGAATGTCCCACTTACGCGGTAATAGACGGGCAACCGATACTTATGTGCAGTCCGCAGTTCTTACCTCAAAAGGGAAATCAATTTGAAAACGTTCACTCGGTTATATATATGGCGGGTAACTTCAACTATTCAACGGGTAGATTTATTTACGACGAAATGCGCGAAGTAGACGGCGGTTTTGATTTTTATGCCGCTCAACTTATGAACATGCCGGACGGAAGAGTTATTATGACCGCTTGGATGCAGATGTGGGATAGAGTTTTCCCCACTCAGGCAGACGGTTGGTGCGGTGCAATGATTTTACCGCGTGAACTTTCCTACAAAAACGGCAGACTTTACCAAAGCCCAGTTAAAGAAATTGAAAATTACCGTGAAAATCAAGTGGAAAGCGGATCTTTCGTATTAGCAAGCGAAAGTAAAGCAATAGACGGAATATCCGGCGATACTTTAGAACTTGAAGTTAAAATACAGGTAGGCAACGCTTCAAAAACTGGCGTAAAAGTATTTAAAGGCACTCAGCACGAAACGCTTATTTACTACGACGCTTCATCTAATACCGTGGTTTTAGATAGAAGTAATTCTGGTAAAAACTGCAAGGGCGCGGAAGTGAATTATTTTACAAGAAGGGTAGATGCAACCCCCATAGACGGCGTTATAACCCTAAGAATTTTCTTAGATAACACTTCTTGCGAAGTATTTATAAACGGTGGCGAAAGCACTTTAACTGCAAATATTTATGCAAACGAAGATGAAGAAGGTATAGAGTTTTACAGCGAAAACGGTAACGCTACAATACTTTCTGCAACTAAATACGATTTAATTATTAAATAATTAATATATAAAAACCAGGAGGAATTTATGAAAAAGAAAATCATTGCGTTACTTTCTGCAATAGTTTTAGTATTCTCTTTAGCGGGAATAGTAGCTTGCACAGAAAAAGTAGAACTTCCAACTGATTTCGTTAACGGCGGATTTGAAACCAACGCAGACGAAAGCACTTGGACGGGTTGGACCAAAACCGGCACGGCGTTTTCTGCTCGCGGTGTTGTTAGCGAAACAAAAGTTAACGGTATCGAAGTAGAAAAAACGGGCGACAAGTTCTTTAGCGGAACAGACGGCGGAACTCAAAAAATGACGGGTTCACTTACTTCCGATAAGATCAAACTTGAAGGCACTGGTAAAATCGCTTTCAAGATGGGCGCAGGTAAGCACGGCGATAAAATTTACGTTGAATTCTTTGAAGATGGCAACGAAACTGCTATTTTAAAGGTTACCAACGAAGATTTTAGCGAACCTTATATTACAGACCAACTAATTCGTAAAATCGTTGACCTTTCTGCATACGTTGGCAAAACTATCTACGTTAAAATCACCGATAACGACAACGAAGACGATTTCGGTTACGTTAACTTAGATGATTTCGTAGTATGTAAAACTGCAGAACAGGTTGCTCAATACGAAGCAGAACGCACAGAACAACTTGGCAGATACGCAGTTCCCGAATTTAACGAAGACGAAACCAAAACCACTATCGAAAACGGCGGTTTTGAAAGCGGTAAGTTAGATGGTTGGAAGATTTTAAGCGGTTCAGCGTTTAACCCCGGTAGCGTAATTTCTACTTCTCAACATTACTGGACAGATCGTTCGGTTTACGGCGAAGGCAATTACTATATTGACGGTAACAACAACGGCGCTATTCCCGAATCTGCAGTTGGCGCAATGCGTTCAACCAAGTTCACCTTAGCGGGCGACGGTTATATCACGTTCATGATCGGCGCGGGCGCATCACCCACTTGCTACGTTGCTGTTTGCGACGGCAACACAGATGAAGAACTTATTAAAGTTACCAACGAATACTTTAACGATCCTAAACTTGCTTTAACTTTACTTCGCGTTTACGTTGATGCAAGCGAACATATCGGCAAAGTTCTTTATATTAAGGTTGTAGACGACAATCCCGGTAGCGGTTTTGCGTTTATCAACGTAGACGACTTCCGCGTTTCTATGACGAATGCAGAAGTTCAAGCGTTAATGTTAGAACAATACGTTGCAATCAAAAACGAAACTTACACCAGCGCATCTTACGACGATTTAGCAAGCCTACGCGCTTACTATAACGCATACGAATATCCTTTTGAACTTCCCGTTCTTAAGTTTAACACCTTTGCAAACGGTGGAATTTTACTTCCCGCAGAAAGCGCAGATTTAAACGCTTATTTAGAAGGCGCAACTGCAGGCTTTGGCGCTATTGAAGTAACCGATATCGCAATTACTTTAGTAGAAAAGGGAGAAGAACAGTTTACCGAAGGCTTTAACGCGTTCAAGTTAGAAGAAGGTATTTATACCGTAACTTATAAGGCTTCTTACCTTGGCGAAGAAGTTGAAGCACAATTCGTTATCGTAGTTTATAACGAAAACAACGTTGCTAACGGCGGTTTTGAAACCGGCGACTTAACCGGTTGGACTGTTTTAACCGATACGTGGGCAAAATCAGAAGGTAAATACGACGGCGTTATCTCTGCCGAAACTTACTGGGGCGAAGGTCTTACCTATAACCAAGAAGGTTCTTACCACTTAGACGGTTGGAACAACGGTATCGGCGAAGGCGAATCATGGGCAGTTCGTTCTAACTCTTTCACTTTAGCAGGCTCTGGCTATATCACCGCAAGAATGGGTGGTAACGCCGCTGCAATTAAGGTTTACAAAGCAGACGGAACTTTAATCGGTAACTTCCGTCAAACCAGATTTAACGATGCTAACTTCCCCTACGTTGGTCAAGGCGGTTCTTGGGCAGATATGGGAACTTACGTTATGGATTTAAGCGCATACGTTGGCGAAGAAATCTATATTGAACTTCACGATTTAGGTGGCGGTTCATGGGCGCACGCGTTCTTTGATAGCGTTAACGCATATCACGTAAACGCACCCGTAGCAGAAGGATCTTTTGATTTAGTATACGCTCCCGTTTCTAAAGATGAAGAAGGCAGAATCGTTCGCGGTGAAATTGAAATTGCTTGGGTTAACGCAACAAACTTAGTTAAACCTGTTGATCCCGATCCTAATCCCGGTGAAAAGGACGATAGAATAGTAGAAAACGGCAATTTTGAAACTGGCGACTTAAGCGGTTGGACTATTTTAACCGAAGGTTGGGCTATGATGGACGGCGAACCTAAGGGCGTTATCTCTGCAAGCACTTACTGGGTAAAAAAACTTACTTATAACCAAGAAGGTTCTTACCACTTAGACGGTTGGGAAAACGGTATAGGCGAAGGCGAAGCGTGGGCTATTAGATCAACTAACTTCCGTTTAGCAGGCTCTGGCTATATCACCGTAAGAATGGGTGGTAACGCAGCGGCTGTTAAGGTATTCACTAAAGATGGCGCTTTAATCGGTTTCTACAAAGCAAACAGATTTAGCGATACGAACTTCCCCTTCGTTGGTCAAGGCGGTTCTTGGGCAGATATGGCAACTTACGCTATCGATCTAAGCGCATACGTTGGCGAAGAACTCTATATTGAACTTCACGATATAGGTGGCGGTGCATGGGCGCACGCGTTCTTTGATGCCGTTAACACTTACTACGAAGTAGCACCCGACGTTGCTAACTTAGCAGATGCTACCGAAGCACCTGTTTCAAGAGATGAAAACGGCGCTTTAGTATACGGCGAAATTCAAATTGCATGGGTTAAAGCGGTTAACGTTTTAGTAGCAAACGGCGGTTTTGAACTTGGCAACTTAAACGGTTGGACTGTTTTAACCGAAGGTTGGGGTATGGTAGACGGCGAACCTAAGGGCGTTATCTCTGCAGAAACCTACTGGGGCGAAAAACTTCCTTATAACCAAGAAGGTTCTTACCACTTAGACGGTTGGGAAACAGGTATTGGCGAAGGTGATGCTTGGGCTATTAGATCAACCAACTTCCGTTTAGCAGGCTCTGGCTATATCACCGTAAGAATGGGCGGTAACGCAGCGGCAGTTAAGGTATTCAAGGCAGACGGTGCTTTAATCGGTTTTTATAAAGCAAACAGATTTAAAGATGCAGGCTTCCCCTTTGCAGGAACTGAAGGCTCTTGGGCAGATATGGCAACCTACGCTATTGATTTAAGCGCATACCTTGGCGAAGAACTTTATATTGAACTTCACGATATAGGTGGCGGTGCATGGGCGCACGCGTTCTTTGATGCCGTTAACACTTACTACGAAGTAGCACCCGACGTTGCT
>JAZOCA010000016.1:0-1720 GCA_045596285.1 Christensenellaceae bacterium
AACGCCGTCGGTGAGTTTGCCCTTGCTCTTTTTGAATTTAGGCATAGAAAGCCATTCGAGCTTCTTGCTTACGTGCAAGAAATAACCGTCGGGTTCAGAACAACCGATAAGCGAAAACTCTGGGCCCGTTCTAACCATCGCGCCAAAAGTAAAGGATACTGGCGCATCAGTTATATTTTGAAGGGTAACTTTAACGTAAGTGGTGGGAACTCGCTCGCTATCACAGAACGCCTCTTCAAAAAATCTTATTCCGTCAATATCTTTTGAAAGCGCGTGGATAGGGTATCCGTCCTTTCTAGATTTATACTTGGTGATTTCTCTTGGCATAAAGTTGCCGTTTATGGTAAAGATAAGCGCAGACGAGGGGAGGGTGCTTTGATCGCGCCTTCCAGCAAGAATTGCTTGCGATTCACTTCCGCCTCTAATTTCACCGATTAAAATCATTGAGTTTGCCCACATACTTACTATGTTTTCCGCTAGCGGTGGGTGGATATAGCGTTTTTGGGTGAACGTAACGCCCCAAGGTCTTTCTTTAGATGATAAATGCATAATTTGCCTCCATTATTATATATTTAATAAAATAACTGATGCAAGTCCGCAGATTATTCCAACGTACTGCAAGAAATCGTATTTTTCCTTATAGAAAAAGAAACCTATTATAAACGTTATGATAAGCGTTCCGCCCGAAAGAACGGGGAAGAATATCGCCACGGGAAGAAGGCTTTGCCCAGTAAACATCATTACTAAAAGATTGAGAGTACCCGTAAGAACGCCAATTATTGCGCCTAGTGGCAACGCTCTCTTATATGCATCTTTAATTTTTCCACGCTCTGCAAAAAGAGTTATAACAGCGTAAACGACGAGTGCGATAGCAAGGGCAATTATCATAAATTCCGAACCAAATTTTCCACCGGTTGCTTTTTGGTGTGCGGTTTGGAATATTGAAGAGCAACCGTTTGAAACTGCGCCGATTATTACGAAGATTACCCACTTTAAGGATATCGGCTTTTTTTCTTTGCCGTCAATTTTTTTAAACTTAACGTTTACGAGAACTAGACAAACGAAGAATAGTGCTAGTCCGATAAAAAAAGTTATCCCAACTTCGTCGCCGATGATTATTCCGTAAAGAGTTGGAATAATGAGCGAAAAGGAAATAAATAGCCCCGTGAGCGATAAATCACCGCAAGATAGTGCAAGTAAACTAAATATTGCAGAAAGCAAATAACACGCACAGTAAGGAATAGCGTATTTTAGCATATTCTCGTCGATGGTAAAGTTAAATCCGCTAGTAATAAAAAATGCTACTACGAAAAAAAGCAGGGTAAAAAAGGTGCTGCACAGCGATAAAAATATCGGTGCGGATTTTTTATAAAGCTTTTTAAATACGTTTATTAGCGACATTGAGAGCATAGTCGCTATCAACAATACAAACGTTGTGAATTCCATAATTACCTCTAAAATTTTATCTTGATTACATTTTAGCACAACGATAAAAAAATGTGTAAAAAACTTTTTAGATTATATTATAAAAGTTGGACAATTTTTTACGGAAATTATATAATATGTCCGAGGGAAAGAAAATGAAAGACTTAATTGTATTAAAAAGCGTACCAACGATAACCTTTGCGCACATTTATACTACTAGGGATAAATATATAAATCACCTCCCAAAAGCTGTGAATTTCTTTGAACTTGGCTATATTAAGGAAGGAAACTCGAT
>JAZOCA010000017.1:0-17154 GCA_045596285.1 Christensenellaceae bacterium
AACTTTATAAAATAGACAACTTTTTTTTAAAACTCTCTTGAAATTTATTAAAAAGTGTAGTATAATAGTATTTGGTATGTAGTGGGTTAAAATAACCTGCGTAATGTAAAGCAAAAATAATTGTATTATAAGGATGGAACTTTATTATGGGAATTTCAGCAGACAAAATCAGAAACATAGCGCTTATCGGCCACTCAGGCGAAGGTAAAACCACGCTTGCAGAAGCAATTCTTCTTAACATGAAAGTTGTAGACAGACAGGGAAGAGTTGAAGACGGCAACACCGTTATGGATTTTGATCCTGAAGAAATAGCAAAAAAATCTTCTATCAGTTTGGCTACCGCAAGCGGTATGTATAACGGATATAAAATTAACGTAATCGACACCCCTGGCTTTTTCGATTTCGAATGCGAAATGAATCTCGCTTTAGACGCAGCTGACTGTGCAGTTATCGTTACAAGCGGTAGCGGTTCTTTAACCGTTGGTACGGAAAAGGCTATCGATTACTGCGTAGAACGCAAAATCCCCGCAATCTTATTTATTAACGGACTTGATAAAGATAATTCAAGTTTTATTAAAACCGTTGCGGCTATTAAAGAAAAATACGGCAATAAGATCGCTCCTATGATCGTTCCCGATATCGTAGACGAAAAGATGAAAGGTTTCGTAAAAGTTGCTTACGGCGTTTACAGAGATTGGGATAAGAACGAAGGCGCTATTCCCGCTCATCTTCAAGCAGATTACGAAGAAGCTTACGCTGTTCTTTCTGAAGCTGCAGCTGAAAATGATGAAGAACTTATGATGAAGTTCTTTGAAGGCGAATCTTTAACTGGCGAAGAAATCGAAAAAGGTATTAAATTAGGTACTTTAAGTTGTTCAACAATTACCGTTCTTGGCGGTAGCGCTGCAAAGAATCACGGTATTATTAACCTTATGGATAAGGTTGTTTCAACCCTTCCTAGCCCCGTTGATCGCGGTGGAAGAAACGGTATTAACGAAGCAGGCGAAAAGGTTTTAGTTAAACCCGAAGCTAGCGCTCAAACCGTTGTTAAGGTATTTAAAACTATCGTAGACCCATTCGTAGGTAAACTTAACTTAATTAAAGTTATGAGCGGTGCTATTAAAGTTGGTACTACTTTAAACGTTAACGGTAAGGGTAGCGAAAAGATTTCTGCTCTTTACTTTGTAAACGGTAAAAAACAAACCCCCACGGATAGCATTGAAGCAGGCGATATCGGTGCGGTTGCAAAACTTACTAACGTTGCTACCGGAGACGTATTATACGACGGCGCTCCCATTTCTTTCAAACCCGTAGACGTTCCTCCCGCAGTATACTCTATGGCAGTATTTGCAGGCAAGAAGGGTGAAGAAGATAAGATGTTTGCTGGCCTTCATAAACTTATGGATGAAGATATTTCATTTAGAATCGACAAGAATCAAGATACTGGCGAAATGTTGCTATCAGGTGTTGGTGAAACTCAACTTGCTATTCTTTGCCGTAAACTTAAAAATAAATTTGGTTGCGAAGCTGTTTTAGCAGAACCCAAGATTGCATATCGCGAAACCATCAGAAAGATGGCAGAAGGCGAAGGTAAACATAAGAAACAATCTGGTGGTGCAGGTCAATATGGTCACTGTAAAGTTCGTTTTGAACCTGGCGCAGAAGACGGTTTATATGAATTCGTAGATGCAGTTGTTGGCGGTGCTATTCCTAACAACTATATCCCTGCTGTAGATAAAGGCTTACGCGAAGCAGTTAAGGAAGGCGTACTTGCAGGCTATCCTATGGTAGACGTTAAGTGTACTGTATTCGACGGATCTTCTCACCCCGTAGACAGTAAGGAAGTTGCATACGTTTCTGCTGCAAAACTCGCTTATCAATCAGCTATTCCTAACGCAAGACCTTGTATCTTAGAACCTATTATGTCAGTTGAAGTTATTGTTCCCGATAACTATATGGGTGACGTAATGGGCGATATGAACAAACGTCGTGGTAGAATTATGGGTACTAATATCGTAGATGGCAAGGCTGTTGTAAGTGCAGAAGCTCCTCAAAGCGAACTTGCTAAATACGCTACTGACCTACGTTCGATGACTCAAGGTAGAGGTAAATATACCACTAAGTTTGAAAGATACGAAGAAGTACCTCCTCAGGCACAAGATAAGATCATTAAAGAAGCTAAAGAAGCTAAGGCTTAATATATAGTTAAGGTGAATCGCCCACCCCAAAAACGGGGTGGGCGATTTAGCAAGGTAAAATCTTGAATAATTAATGATATATTGTAAACTTCGTTTTAAAAAACGTCCGTTAAAATATAATTAGTTTTTTAAAAGGTGTTTTTAGCTTCTAATAAAGCAAGCATTTATTGTGACGGATAAAAATTAAAAGTACATTCTTTGTTTTTTAAATGCTATTTTTACATATGTAAAAACAATAAAAGTAGGGATATAAGTTCGTTAAAGGGGGTTATATGATATTAACGGTGTGTCCTAATCCCAGTATAGACTGTACGGTTGAACTGGGATATTTGGAAATAGGTAGAATGAATAGAATAGAAAATAAAATTCTTACTTATTCTGGTAAAGCGCTAAACGTGGCAATCGGCGTTGCTCGGTTGGGTGGAGACGCTTTAGCAACCGGTTTTATGTTTTCTAAAGACGCGGGGCAGTTTGTTCACACTTTGCAACGCGAAGGGGTTAAAGAAAAATTCGTTCAAACGGAAGGTAGAGTTCGTATGAACTACAAAATCATAGATAAGCGTTCTATGATGACTGAAATTAACGATAAAGGGGAGCACGTTCCCCAAGATAAACAGGAAGAATTAATCAACTTGGTGGCCCAGCTTTCAAAAGATGCAAGCGTAGTTGTAATGAGCGGGTCTTTGCCACAAGGCGTTCCAGATGATTTTTATTATAATTTATGCAAAAAAATCCCAGAAGGGGTTAAAATAATAGTAGACTGCGAAGGGGAAAAGCTTAAAAAGGCACTTTCTGCGGGTGTGTATTTAGTAAAGCCTAATCTAAGTGAACTTGAAGCGATTACTGGCAAACAGTATTCAAGTAGAAGTCAAATGTTAGATGGCGCTAAAAAATTGATAGCAATGGGTGCTAAGCACGTTCTTTTGTCGCTTGGGCAAAGCGGTGCTATTCTTACTGATGGTAGTACGCATCTATATTGCCGTAGCGCAAACGTGGCGGTAAATTCTACGGTTGGTGCAGGAGATAGCATGATTTCTGCTGCGGCGCTTATGATAGAGCAAGGAAAGGGTTTAGAAGAAATTTTAAGATGTGCTGTTTCTGCGGGTACGGCTTCTATAACCACACCCGGAACAAACCTTTTTTATAAAGATAAATACCAAGAAATTTACGATAGAATTTACGTTGAAAAAATGCTGTAAGTGCGTTTAATCGTTCTATACGGCACTTTTTTAAAGGAGTATAGATGATAGATTTAAAAGATGTAAAACAAAATGAAGAAGTTAAAGCGCTGTTTAAAGTAATGAGTATGCAAATTGAAGCGCTTGGGTTTACTGAACACAGTTACCGTCATTCATCAATTGTTTCTAACTGGACGGGAGATATTTTAACGGCCCTTGGTGCAACAGAGAGAACGGTTGAACTTGGAAAGATGGCAGGTTATCTTCACGATATAGGTAACGCTGTAAACAGACATAGCCACGCTCAGACTGGCGCAATACTCGCATATAATATTTTGACTAAAATGGGAATGGATTATCAAGAGTCTGCCGAAATAATGATGGCGATAGGCAATCACGACGAAAGCGAAGGCTCACCAGTTAGTCAAATAAGTTCCGCGCTTATCATAGCGGATAAATCTGACGTGCATAAAAGCAGGGTAAGAAATCAAATTCTTTCAGATTATTCCGCAATGAATATTCACGATAGAGTTAATCACGCGGCAGAAAAATCTTACGTAGAAGTTAAAGATAAAACTATAACTACCTATATAGAAATCAATACGGAAATAAGCCCAGTAGTAGAATACTTCGAAATTTATCATGATAGAATGAAGATGTGTAGGCGTGCAGCGAATTTTATAGGCTTTGAGTATTCTTTGGTTATTAACGGGGTAAAATTAATTTAAACAGAAATAAAAAAGTGGCGTTAACCGTGTTATAGCGCCACTTTTTATATTATTTATTTTTTTTATAGTAAGAAATAATACCTTTTAACTTCTTATAAAGGCCTGTATTTTTTTTGTTTTTTATAGCCTTTGAAAATTCTTTAACGTCTTCTAAGGCTATAGCGAAAGGGTACGTTTTGTTTTTTAAAGAGTATTCTAAATAGTTTTTACAACCGCTACAAAGAAGGTCGTCTTCTATATAATATGGGTTTTCATAAACGGAAAATAACGTAAGGTAACAATTTCTTATAAGAATATACCACATTTCTTGATCTAGCGTACAAGTTAAATTACTTACGTCGTTTAGGTAAGTAAATATACTCTCTTTTATAACCTCGCGCACTTTAAAGGGGTGCTTTAGGCTTATTATCATACATAAAGCGTTAGTTAAGTGTGTAAAGCAATTTTCGTAATCGTAGCTTGGCGTTTTTTTTGCGAGTTCAACAAATAAATCTAAAACTTTTTCTAAGATTTGCATATTTTCGGCTACTATTTCTTCATAGAAAAATTTATTAGAAAAACTAAATAGCAAAGTGTTAACGCAAGAAGAAAGGTTTAAAAGCGCCACGCTGTAATCTTCGCTTTTAAAGGCTGATAAGACGCATAAATAAGAAATATCAGATAGGGGTAAATATAGATTATATTTATCCTTTTTTTCTGCAATGGTAACGTTTTTTAGGGCACGTATGCACAATTTATATACCTTTTGGTATTCTTTATAGCCTAAATAGATATTTGAAAGTTCTTTAATACGGCTATATAAAGAAGGATTTTCGTTACCGTGTTCTATTAGTTCTATCGCTTTATTGTACGCCAAGTCGCAGTATATTAAAACGCTATTATCTTTTTTGTTTTGTAAATTTTGCGCAAGAGAGCAAGCTAGTTCAAAGCAAAAAGATAATTCACTTTCGATATTTTTATCGCAAATATCATTTATTGATAAAAATTTATCGATAATTTCTTCTAATTGTTCTTCTGTTGTTTTTTGATTTTCTATAACGTAGCAAATGGGGCGCAGTAATTCATTTCTAATATTTGTATTACACAGTTCGTTTAAAGCAAGAGATATATCGCAAAATGCTAAAAATGCGTTTATTATAAGATTATTTTCATTTACACCGTCGATTTCTTTTTCTATAAATCGCGACTTGTTGTAAATTTCGTAATTAAGCACCATAAAAGACCACTTATCTATTTCGTTGGCTTTTTTGTATAGCAAAGAATGGGCGTTTTTTATTGCTTCAATCGCTTCATCTTCATTTTCATAGGTACTTCTTCTTGCATAATCTAAAAGGGAGGTTATTTTTCTAACGGGGTTCTCGTCTTCCGCATTAGAAAATTCGAAGGCTTTTTGGTAATATTTAGTTGCGTCTTTGCCGTAAGAATTGTTCGCAAGTGAAGTATACGCTTTAAAAAGAGCGTTATCAACAGGGTAGTTTGCCTTTTTTAAACCTTCAAGAACTTCAACTTCCGTCATATATATTTTTTGGTATAGCGAAATAAAGCCTTGTTTAAAAGTATAAAAATAGAAATCTATAAATTCGTGAACGATAAGTTTATTTTGGTCACTTGTGTTTTTGTAGCAATCAAAAAACCATAAAAGCGCGGGTTTTAAAAGTAAAACTTCTTCAAGAGCGGAACTACTGAATACGGCGTAGTGCGATTTGATAAAATTTAACAACTTTTCAAAGTTGTTGCATGAAAAAGCAAAGTGGAATAGGCTTGAATATAGCCTTTTTGTTTGCGGAACGTTTTGAATGACGTAATCAAGAAGTTTTTCGCAGTATACAGCCTTATCCGTGTTAGTAGCAAGGCGGGTTTTAATTTCTTCATTTCTGAAAGTGATGATTCCTTCTTCGTCTTCACTAACGATACTTTCTAAGTTATGAATGAAGGCGGAAAAATCAAGTTCACGCCAGCCAAGCCCGTCTTTTATGCAAAGGTTTTGCAAATCTTTTCTGGTGACGCCGTAGGGCGCGCATAAAATATAATGTAAAGATTGATTTATAAAAGGTTGATTAAGTCTTTCACAAACTTCGTCTACAAGTAGTTTTATAAGATCTAAAACATCACTTGGGGCATTTTGAATTATATCGGCGTGGAAAGCGTCTATTTGATTCATGCCGTAAAGTCTTTCGCCGTGCTCGGTAAAAAATTCGCGTTTTAAATCTTGAGAATCTATCATTACCAGCCGTTTAATAAGCAAGCCGATATAAAAGGGGTTTTTGTTGCCGTGCGTATTTAGTAAAAGTTGTTTGGTCGCCTTAGAAAGGTCTTTGCCGATAGAGTTTAACTGACCTTGAGCGATAATTTCGGCGTCGTTTAAAGTATAGTTAACGTGCAAGTATTTATGTCCGTGTTGTTCTGTATAATCTCCGTTGTAACTAAAAGTGGTAATAAAGAATACGTTGGGTATTTTATAGGATGCTAAAAAGTCTTCTGTGAAAACTACGTAATCTGTTTTTAGTTTTAAAATATCGTCTATGGCAAGTATAAGGTGAGTAGAGCAGTTTTCGGAATACTTTTTAAGCAGATTAAAAAATTTGTTACGGCTTAAATAAGAATAATCGGCGCTACTTTCGCTTGGATTTTCTTCGTTTATAAGCCCGCGCAAATATAGAGCCCATTTTGCATAGATTTCTTCAATAGTATAGCGATGGCGATTATCTAAGTAAATGGGGTAGGCGTTGTGACCTGAACAAATTTTTTCATGTATTAACTTAGAAAATAGCACGCTTTTACCGCATCCCTTTTCGCCGTAGATGGTTAAAGTGTGAGTTTCTTCGGTAAGTTTTGCATTTGCAAGATTTAATAAAGTGTTTGAAGAAAAATAACGCGCTTGATTTTTACAGGTTAATAAATGACGATTGCGTTCTAAAAGATGGGCGGGTGTGTTTTTTAAAAGGTCAAGGCGGGGCTTCATGATTTTTAGAAGTTCGCTTTTAACCAAATCAATAAAAGAGTAAATGGAATCTTCGTTATTTTCATCTATATAATAATAGTGAAAATTAGCCCCCCAAGGATGATTTTTAACGGTGGCAATAAGATTTTCTTGCGCTGATTTTTCTTCTTCGCTTCGCGCTTTTAATTGCGGATTGTCGCTTGGTTTTCTAATTAAGAATAGGGTATTATTAAAGGTTTCTTCGTCTGCAAAAGGCCCGTATTCGATTTCGAGTGCTGTGTAACTTTTACCGCGAACTTCATCTATGGTAAAGTTTTTTTCGCTACTAAAGTTCATTCTTTTAAGAACGCATTCAAGGCTATTTTCGCTTGGAACAGAACCGTATCTTTCGCCAAGCAAAACGATAACAAACGGCCTGCATTCGTAAATTTCCCTAAAGCAAACTTCTAAAATATGGTTAAGGCGCGCTTCGTCGTCTAAATCGTCTTTAGTGTTTATACCCCAACGCAAATCGCGAAAATCAACGTCGTCGCCAAGTTCGTTAACTTCGCTTTTTAATGCAGGTAATACTTTTAAGGCGATAGTGTCGCGTTCTAATTGCATATCTTCAAAAGTGCTTGAAACAAAGAATTTAAACATATAACAATAAACCTTATTGATTATTTTCTTGTTTGAAATTATATCATATCGCCTTGCTTTTGGTCAATGATTTAGCGGTAAGAAATTAAAGAGTTTTATTTGTTAGCCCTTTTTATAAAAAGTAAAAAAGTGGGGCTATAGCGCGATTAACAATATAAAATGATAGATTTTATATAAAAGGTAATGCATTTTTAGTTTTGAATTTGGTTAACGTTATAATATGTTTGCCATATAATTTTATAAAGGAAAATATTATTTTGCATGCCAAAATTTAACTATGATTTAGCATGACAAAAGGAAAAAATAATTATGGCATTACGCCACTTGAAATACTTAAAAAGTGGGGCTATAGCACGATTAACAATAAAAAACCCCGCTAAAAAAGCGGGGTTTGCGGTTTTACAAAGATTTTAAAATTAGAATTCTAATTTTTCTTTAATGAAAGCGGGAACTTCGTCTATAGAAAGTCTGATTTGGCTCATTGTGTCGCGGTCGCGAATAGTGATGGTATCATCTTCTAAGGTATCGAAGTCGATAGTTAAGCAGTAAGGCGTACCGATTTCGTCTTGACGGCGATAGCGTTTGCCGATAGAGCCTGCTTCGTCGTAAGTACACATAAAGTGCTTTGAAAGTTTGCGGTAAACTTCACGTCCCTTTTCGCCAAGGTTTTTCTGTAAGGGAAGAACTGCAACTTTATAGGCTGCAATAGCGGGGTGGAAGTGCATAACAACACGGCTATCGCCACCTTCTAAACTTTCTTCGTCGTATGCTTCAGATAAAAGCGCGAGCATAAGTCTATCTGCGCCGATAGAATATTCAATAACGTAAGGAATATATTTTTCGTTAGTGTATGGGTCGTTATAAAGCATACTCTTTCCAGAATATTCTTGGTGGCGTTTAAGGTCGAAATCAGTTCTGTTATGAATGCCGTTAAGTTCAGACCAACCCATGGGGAAAAGGTACTGAATATCGCAAGCAGCGCGAGCGTAGTGCGCCAACTTTTCGTGATCTTTAAAGCGTAAATGATTTTCGCTAATACCAAGGTCTTTTAAGAACTCGTGTGCTTTTTGTTTATAAAATTCATAAAATTCGCCGTCTGTACCTTCTTTGCAGAACCATTGATGTTCCATTTGTTCAAACTCGATAGTTCTAAAAATAAAGTTACCGGGGGTAATTTCGTTTCTGAATGCTTTACCTATTTGACCTATACCGAAAGGCACTTTTGCCCTTGTGGTGCGTTGAACGGATAAGAAGTTAACAAATTCGCCTTGTGCGGTTTCTGGGCGGATATAGATAGTATCTTTATCGCCTTCGGTAACCCCGCGAGAAGTTTCGAACATCAAGTTAAAAGTTCTTATGTTGGTAAAGTTAGATTTACCGCATTTTGGGCAAACGACCTTATGTTCAAAAATGTATTGTTCCATTTCTTCATTGGTCATAGTGTCTGGGTTAACCGCGCCCTTAGAATGGTTTTCTATTAAAGTATCCGCTCTGTGGCGAGTTTTACATTCTTTACAGTCCATTTTAGGGTCTGAAAAAGATGCCGTATGACCGCTTGCATCCCAAACGGTGGGGTTCATTAAAATTGCGGCGTCTATACCGTAAGAATTATCGCTTTCTTGAACGAATCTTTTCCACCAAGCGCGTTTAACGTTGTTTTTAATTTCTACGCCAACAGGGCCGTAATCCCAAGTATTGCCCATACCGCCGTATATTTCGCTACCGGGGAAAATAATTCCACGGCTTTTGCAAAGGTTAACCAGTTTTTCCATGGTAACTGCTCTTTTTTCTTCCATAATTCTCCTTTTTACGCTTAATGGCTTCAAGCGCAAATCTATTACTTTGCTAAAATAATTCGCCAAACTTTTGCTTTTTAAGGCGATTATTTTTACACACTTGTATATTTTATATTTATTTTATAAATTTGTCAACGCTTTTTAAGGCGAAGTTTAGCGAAGTGCGAAATTTGTTATGCAAATGGCAGAATTTAATCGCTAAAAATAACCTTGCTTTTTTAGTAAAATTCGCTTATTTTTATGGTAGATAAGAAAAAAATATAAATATATTACTTTAACGCTTAATGAAATCACATTTAAACTAAAAATTGTTTGACAAAAAGTACCATAAGATTTATAATTTATTCGTGTTTTATTTTATATAAAATAAATTGGCAATTTTGCCTTGCGTTAAAAAGCGGGTAAAACGGCTTAATTTAAACTAGATAAGTCATATTAAGTATACTTTATTTGACTTGCTAAAAAACTTAAAACTCCTTCTTTTTATTGTGCAAAAACTCGCGTTTTTGCACATTTTTTTTAACAAAAAGAGCTGTCAAATAAAGTATAGTTTGTTTGACTTGTTAACTTCAACACAAAAAATTTTTAAAAAAGAAAAGGAGTAAGTTATGAGCAAAACAAAATCATTAAAAACAATGATGCTCTTTATTTGCACGGCAATTTTTGCCATTTGCGCCTTTGCTGGTGTTAGCCTTTTATCGCAAAAATCTTTGCCAAAGGTTAGCGCTGCAGAAGTTATTTCTGGTTCTTGCGGAACGGGCGTTACCTATAGTTTAGATGATGCCGGCGTTTTAACCATAAGCGGTAACGGCGCTATGACGAATTATACTTCTGCAACTCAAGTGCCTTGGTATAGTAGTTATAGAACGACCATTAAATCTGTAATTATAGAAGAAGGCGTTACTTCAATCGGTAATCATGCTTTTACTGGTTGCACTAACTTAACCACGGTAGACCTTTCTAACGTAATAACAATTGGTGAAAGGGCATTCTATAACTGTAGTGCATTAACAAGCGTTACTTTAAACGAAGCAATTACCTCACTTCCTAATTACGTTTTTTCTGGGTGTTATGCTCTTGCAAGTATAGACCTTTCTAAAATAACGTCTTTTGGCATAGGCGCATTACAATACTGTAGAGTATTAACAAGCGTTACTTTAAACGAAGCTGTTACTTCGCTTCCTAATTACGTTTTTTATGGATGTTATAAACTTGCAAGTATAGACCTTTCTAAAATAACGTCTTTTGGAACGGGCGCATTACAATACTGTAGAGCATTAACAAGCGTTACTTTAAACGAAGCAGTTACTTCGCTTCCTAATTACGTTTTTTCTAGTTGTTCAGCTCTTGCAAGTATAGACCTTTCTAAGATAACGTCTTTTGGTGCGGGAGCATTACAAAGTTGTCAAGTATTAACAAGCGTTACTTTAAACGAAGCAGTTACTTCGCTTCCTAATTCCGTTTTTTCTGGATGTTATGCTCTTGAAAGTATAGACCTTTCTAAAATAACGTCTTTTGGAACGGGAGCATTACAAAACTGTAGAGTATTAACAAGCGTTACTTTAAACGAAGCAGTTACTTCGCTTCCTAATTCCGTTTTTTCTGGATGTTCAGCTCTTGCAAGTATAGACCTTTCTAAAATAACTTCCATCGGAAATAGTGCTTTTAATAACTGTAGTGCATTAACAAGCGTTAGTTTAGGCGAAGGGTTAACTTCTATAGGAACTTCTGCTTTTGCGGGTTGTTCTAATCTAAAAGAAATTTACGTAAATAGCGAAAACGTTGAGCTTGCAAACGTAAACGCATTTAGTAGCGTTAATGCTAATTTTGTAATTAAGGTAAAATGTAATTATGCACAAGCTTATAAACAAAAAGACGTATGGTATTCTTATGAAGATAAAATAGTTGCATACGGGCATAGTTTAAATGCAAATAATCAATGTTCTATTTGTAATAATTACGCAAGTAATGCTGGCGAAAATATATCTTGGTCTTTCATTACCGAAAGTGGATTATTAACTTTAACCGGTAGCGGCGCTTTAGCAGATTACACTCAAGAAAGCCACGCGCCTTGGCATAACTTAGCGGTTACTTCTGTTGAAGTAGATAGCCAAATCACTTCAATCGGGGCATACGCGTTTAACGGTTTAACAAATTTAAAAAGCATTACTTTATATGGGCAAACGGTTGTAAACGGAACGGCGTTTAACGGTTGCGTAGCTTTAAGTAAGATTTACGTTTCTTGCGATATGGTAGAAGATTATAAAAATAGCGTGCCTGCTTATGCAAGTCTTTTTTCTGCTATTCATATCGTTAATGATGAGCATGAATGTGTTTGCGGTAATTATTACGGCGAATACGGAAGTAATTCAACTTGGGAATTTATAACTTCAACTGGCGTTTTAACCGTTAAGGGTAGCGGTGAAATGTATAACCACGCTTCTTATTCTACTATTCCTTGGTTTAGCCTAAAAACAAGTATTAAATCTGTAATTATAGAAGATGGTATTACGTCTATTGGGGATTATGCCTTTTCTGGTACGAGCAATAATATCAGTAATACTTATTCTAACCTTACTTCGGTAACGATAGGTAACAGCGTAACTTCTATTGGCGACTATGCATTTAGATATTGTACTGCATTAACCACGGTAGACCTTTCTAACGCAACTTCAATCGGTATATATGCTTTTTATGGTTGCACTATCTTAACCACGACAGACATTTCTAAGGTAACTTCTATTGGCGACTATGCATTCCGAAACTGTTCTAAACTTGTAACAATAAATACTGCAAAGGTAGAAAGTATTGGTATTTATGCATTTTATGGCTGTTCTGTTCTTGCAAACGTAGATCTTTCTAACGTAACTTCAATCGGCAGTAGTGCATTTTCTGGCTGTTCTGTTCTTGCAAGCGTAGATCTTTCTAACGCAACTTCTATTGGCACTTATGCATTCCAAAACTGTATTGCGTTAACAAGCGTTATTTTAGGTGAAGAATTAACTTCAATTTCTAACTATGCATTTTCTGGCTGTTCTGTTCTTGCAAGCGTAGATCTTTCTAAGGTAACTTCTATTGGCACTTATGCTTTTAGAAACTGCAGCGCATTAACAAGCGTTACTTTAGGTGAAAATTTAACGTCAATTTCTAATAACGCATTTAACGGTTGTAGCGCTTTAAATAAAGTTACCATTTTAGCAGAAAACGCTACGCTTGGTGGTACAAGCGCGTTTACAGGTACTGATGCAAACCTTGAAATTTACGTAAAATGTAACGTTGTTGGTACATATAAAGAAGCGGTAAACTGGGCAAATTATAAAGATAAAATTAAATCTTTAGACCATAACTTTAACGCTAACAACGAATGTACCGTGTGCGGTTTTAAAGACGCGCCTTGCGGTGATTCAGCAGAATGGGAATTTAATTCTTCTACTGGTGTTTTAACTATAAGCGGAAGCGGTGCCTTATATGATTTTACTGCGGTAAATAATGCGCCTTGGCATAACTTAGCGGTTACTTCTGTTGAAGTTGGCGAAAATATAACCAAGGTAGGCGCATACGCATTTGACGGTTTATCTAATTTAACCACCGCTACTTTTGCAGGCGAAACGGCTGTGGATAAAACTGCATTTAACGGTTGCTTATCTTTACAAGAAATAGTTGTTCCTTGCGGTTATGTTAGAGCATATAAAACTTCTTACGCAGTAGACTACGCAAGTTATATCAATTCTGAACACGAATCTGACCCAGAAAACGCCATTGTGTGCGCTGTTTGCGGTAATTATTTTGGCGAATGTGGAACGAACTTAATTTGGGAACTTATAACTTCAACCGGCGTTTTAACAATTAGCGGCAGCGGTGCTATGACGAATTATAGCGCTTCAAGCAGCGTTCCTTGGTATAGCGTGAGAGAAACCGTTAAATCCGTAATTGTAGAAGAAGGTGTTACCTCAATTGGTAATTATGCTTTTTCTGGTGAAAGGAACAGTAGCAGTTATACTTATTCTAACCTTACTTCGGTAACGTTAGGTAACAGTGTAACTTCTATTGGCAGTGGCGCATTTAGATATTGTACTGCGTTACCCACTGTAGATCTTTCTAACGTAACTTATATTAGCAGTGATGCTTTCTATTACTGTAGAGCGTTAACAAGCGTTACTTTAAATGCAAATCTTAAAACTATTAATTCTTCTACCTTCTATGGCTGTTCTTCACTTAAAGAAATAGACCTTTCTAACGTAACTTCTATTAGAAGTAATGCTTTTTATAACTGCACTAAGTTAACCACTGTAGACCTTTCTAACGTAACTTCTATTGACACTTATGCTTTTAGAAACTGCAGCGCATTAACAAGCGTTACTTTAAGTGCAAATCTTAAAACTATTAATTCTTATACCTTCAATGGCTGTTCTTCACTTAAAGAAATAGATCTTTCTAACGTAACTTCTATTAGCGGTAGTGCATTCCAGAACTGCAGCGCGTTAACAAGCGTTACTTTAAATGCAGATCTTAGAACTATTAATTCTTATACCTTCAATGGCTGTTCTAACTTAAAAGAACTTTACGTAGCGGCTACAAACGTAAATCTTCTTCACGTAAACGCATTTACGGGTGTTAACGAAGAATTTACCATTTACGTTAAGTGTAATTTAGTAGAAAGTTACAAGGCAAAAAATAACTGGTCTACTTATGAAAGCATAATAAAGGCATACGGCCATAATTACGATGCAAATAACCTTTGTTCTATTTGTGGCGGTAGCGGTGCAAGTATTGGTAATATAGATTGGGAATTTAATTCTTCAACTGGCGTTTTAAAAGTTTTGGGTAGTGGCGCTTTAGCAGATTACACTCAAGAAATACATGCACCTTGGTATAATTTAGCGGTTACTTCTGTGGAAGTTGGCGAAAATATAACAATGGTAGGCGCATACGCGTTTAACGGTTTATCTAATTTAACCACCGCTACTTTTGCAGGTGAAACGGTTATAGATAAAACTGCATTTAACGGTTGTTCTTTACTTAAAGAAATTGCCGTTCCTTGCACGTTAGAAGGCAAATATAAAACAAATTACGCAGTAGATTACGCAAATTACGTAAAAGCAACACACTTTACAAACGTTGTAAATTCATTCGCTTGCGAATATTGCGGTAATCATTACGGCGAATGTGGCGAAAACTTAACTTGGGAGCTTATTAGTTCAACTGGCGTTTTAAAAGTTTTGGGTAGCGGTGTTATGCCTGATTATAATTCTTCTACTTCTTCCGCTCCTTGGTATAACGTAAGAGAAAAAGTGAAATCCGTAATTGTAGAAGAAGGTGTTACTTCAATCGGTAACTATGCTTTTTATCAGTGCTCTAACTTAACCACGGCAGATATTTCTAACGTGACCTCTATTGGTAATAATGCGTTTACTACTTGTCGGGCTTTAACATCGATTAATCTTTCTAACGTAACTACTTTTGGTATTAACGCATTCCAAAACTGTAGCGCGTTAACAAGTGTTACTTTAAATAAAGAAGTAACTTCACTTCCTAATAGTTTGTTTAGGAGTTGTAGTAATCTTGAGTCAATAGACCTTTCTGACGTAACATCTATTGGCAATTCTGCATTCGAAAACTGTTCTAAACTTGTAACAATAAACACTGCAAAAGTAGAAAGTATTGGTACTTATGCATTTTCTGGATGTTCTGTTCTTGCAAACGTAGACCTTTCTAACGTAACAACTATTGGTTCAAGAGCATTCCAAAACTGTAAAGCGTTAACTTCGGTTGACCTTTCTAACGTAACAACTATTAATACGTATGCTTTTAATGGTTGTTCGGCTCTTGAAAGCGTTACTTTTGGTGGTGAATTAACTTCAATTGGTAGTTACGCATTCCAAAACTGCACAAAACTTTCTTTAGTTCATTATTTAGGTAGCGAAGATGATTGGGGCGCTAAATTTACAATTAGTGCTTCAGGTAACACTTATTTAACAAATGCTACACGCCATTACTGTGAATATAAAGAAGAAGTTAAAGCAACTTGTACGGTAAATGGCAATAAAGCAGGTTGGTATTGTGAAGATTGCGCTAAATACGTTACCGGTGGGGAAGTTGTTATAGATGCAAACGCTCACGAATGGGATGCAGGCGTTGTAACTAAACCCGCAACTTGTGTAGAAGCAGGCGAAAGAACTTACACTTGCGCTCACAATGCAGCTCACGTTCGCGTTGAAGAAATCGCAATAGATGCAAACGCACACGAATGGGATGCAGGCGTTGTAACTAAACCCGCAACTTGCACGGAAGCTGGCGAAATGACTTACACTTGTATTCACAATGCAGAACACGTTCGCGTTGAAGAAATCGCAATAGATGCAAACGCGCACGAATGGGATGCAGGCGTTGTAACCAAACCCGCAACTTGCGTAGAAGCAGGCGAAATGACTTACACTTGCGCTCACAATGCAGAACACGTTCGCGTTGAAGAAATTGCAATAGATGCAAACGCGCATGAATGGGATGCAGGCGTTGTAACTAAACCCGCAACTTGCGTAGAAGCTGGCGAAAGAACTTACACTTGCGCTCATAATGCAGAACACGTTCGCGTTGAAGAAATCGCAATAGACGAAAACGCACACGAATGGAATGCAGGCGTTGTAACTAAACCCGCAACTTGCGTAGAAGCTGGCGAAATGACTTACACTTGCGCTTATAACGCAGAACACGTTCGCGTTGAAGAAATCGCAATAGACGAAAACGCGCACGAATGGAATGCAGGCGTTGTAACCAAACCCGCAACTTGCACGGAAGCTGGCGAAATGACTTACACTTGCGCTCATAATGCAGAACACGTTCGCGTTGAAGAAATCGCAATAGATGCAAACGCACACGAATGGAACGCCGGCGTTGTAACTAAACCCGCAACTTGCGTAGAAGCTGGCGAAATGACTTACACTTGCGCTCATAACGCAGAACACGTTCGCGTTGAAGAAATCGCAATAGATGAAAACGCACACTCTTATAATGAAGGCCGTATCGATCCTAACACTATTTCGGGCGGTATGGGTACTAAAACGTATATTTGTACTTCTTGTGGTCATAGCAAAACCGAACAAGTTCCCGCAGTTATTGCAGAGCCTTCTTGTGCTGGTTCTTTAGGCGTTACTCATAGCATTTTAGTTCTACTTATGGCATTTGCTTCATTCGTAGTATACAAAAAGAAAAACAAATAAGGTTTAGCCTAAAAAAATAAAACTACATTGTTTAATGGCGTAGTGATGGTTTATATCACTACGCCATATTTTTATTGCTCTTTTTTAAGTTTTATCGTTTGCGCTTTATAGCCGTGATTACAATTTTAATTAGTAATTAAATAATTTAGCGCATAAGGCAAAAGGTGGTAAAAGTTGAGTTAATCGTGTTATAGAAAGGCTTTTTAAAAAATTAACAGTAAAAAAAGAGCAAGAAATTAACTTCTTGCTCTTGATTGATATAAAGAAAAACCACGCGATAGTCGCGTGGTTCAGTAGAGGTTTACCGGTGAGTGGGAAAAAGCCTTCCCCAGTGGGGGAAGGGGGACCACGTTAGTGGTGGATGAGGTGTTTGGGTAAAAAATATAAATAAAAATTAAAGCACTAAATTATACAACTCCTCATCCGTCACTCGAAAACTCGTGACACCTTCTCCCGC
>JAZOCA010000018.1:0-4798 GCA_045596285.1 Christensenellaceae bacterium
CCTTATAAAAATGATTACCAAGGTCGGCGTTAGCGAAATTATTTATTTGCAACAGCGTTCCTAGTACACCTAACCCAAAAAAGATTAGCATTAAAGGTAAAAATATAGCACTCCTTAAAAGATGACCTCTTTTAAGGAAAGTTACTAGAGAAAACACGCTAAATATCGCAAACGCCACGCACAAAAGCACGCCAGCAAGTATATTTCCAACGAAAAAGTTATACGCTGAAATTATCCCTAAGCACAAACTTAAAGCAACAAAGAGCATCGGCCTAAAATTTATTAACTTTTTGAAAGATACTTGGAACACTTTCGAGGTAATAAATTTGTTCAGTACTCAGTCTTGCGGTATATTTCACTCCGTCGGAAAGAGCGTAAAAAGCAATCTTTCCGTTGTAATAAAGTTCTTTATCAACGAGATAACTTTCAAAATATATTCTGTCGCCTATTTCTAGATTTGAATACCCGAATGAATAAAGTTCGACCTTGTAATGAAGTTTCCCCTTGACGTTTCCGTCAACGTGCACGTCAGTCAAAACGAACTTGTTACCCGAATCAGTTTGATTTTTCTTCTCAATTATCCCCTCAACCTTATAAAAATGATTACCAAGGTCGGCGTTAGCGAAATTATTTATTTGCAACAGCGTTCCTAGTACACCCAACCCAAAAAACATTAGCATTAAAGGTAAAAATATAGCACTCCTTAAAAGATGACCTCTTTTAAGGAAAGTTACTAGGCAAAACACGCTAAATATCGCAAACGCCACACATAATAGCACGCCCGCAAGTATATTTCCAACGAAAAAGTTATACGCCGAAATTATCCCTAAGCACAAGCTTAGAGCAATAAAGAGCATCGGTCTAAAATTTATTAACTTTTTCATCGGTAACTTTTTCTCTTGCATAGTCAAAATTTTATGATAAACAAGAAAAAAAGTCAATCTATTCGTTGTATATATATCTTTTTTTTGGTATAATAATATTAGCCTTCGTGGTGCGATAGGAAAAGCAAAAAAAATCCACAGATAATAATAAAGAAAGCCGTTGTCTAATATTGAAGAGCGGAGCTCTTGACCGACGCTTAATTCCGGTCAGCAAAAAGAGATGCAGAGGCAATAAGCGCGGCATTCGCCTGTTGACGTAACGGGTTATTATTTTCTTTTCCGTCGGCCAACGCAGGTCTTTTTTATTTTTGATTAAGTCTTTTATTACACTTGTGATCGGCTTTTTTTAAAAAACCCTCTCAATCACTTGCAAAACAAAAAATATTGTGTTAAAATAAATTCCGTTCTAAAATAATATTTTGTTTTATATGGTACGCCCTCATGGTCAAGCGGTTAAGACGTAGCCCTCTCACGGCTAAAACCGGGGTTCGATTCCCCGTGGGGGTGCCAAAAAGAAGAGATAGGTTAATACCTATCTCTTCTTTTTGTTATCTCTTTGGGTTGAAACGAATATTTGCGCATGCAAATCGTTCGGCTCTGCCAACGTAGCACTTTCAGTGCGGA
This sequence comes from Christensenellaceae bacterium, assembly GCA_045596285.1. Classification (GTDB taxonomy): domain Bacteria; phylum Bacillota; class Clostridia; order Christensenellales; family Borkfalkiaceae; genus HGM11416. The sequence goes on from JAZOCA010000018.1 coordinate 1,509, forward strand.
GTTGCCTCCCCGTGGGGGTGCCAATAAGAACGTAAATCGAACATAGATTTGCGTTCTTTTTCTTTGCATAAATTAAGGGCAGGACACCAAGCCCCACCCTATAAGATTTTATATTAAAGTTTACAATTCCCGCCCAAATTTGGGACAATGTGTATATTGCTTACATTTACGCCACATTCTTTCAAATCTTCATACGTAATCAAATACTTTATGTTGTGCCTAATACAATTATCGTTATAATAATTAGCAGCCCATTCCATTTTATTTAATACATTTGCATTTGTTAAATTACCACGTATGTTTAGCAAGACATTAAATTTAAAAGTCCTTATTTTTTTCAACCATTCTTCTTTATTTTCAACAATACAAAATTGTATGTAATCATAAAAATATAGTCCATCTCTATCTTGCACAATAGGTAATTTTTCATCATTTACCAACTCTAAGGCGGAGTTATCTATTACCACACGAGGATAAACAGCATATTTGTTTTCTAACTCATAGGCTCGAACTAACGCTTTCCCATAAACAAAATTATCACTAAAATGCAAATCATCAACCACAACAGCTCCTCGTATAAACAGAGCCTTAGCAGTAAACATCAACTCCTCAATCTTATCTAATACTTCAATAATTTCTAAAACACATTGCTTAGGATTATCTTCGTCAATTTCCTTACATATCAATATATCATCGGAGAAAATTTTAAATTTAACATTTTCGTGTTGTTTGATTTCTTGAGTTATGCTTTTATAAAATAACCAAACCCAATCTAAAGCCCATTGTGAACCTATCTCAATTTTATGAGAAACGCCTAATAAATCAATAAAAGCAACAACGCACTTTTTTTGTATTGGTAAACCTACATCATCAAACATTGATTTAACCTACTTTAATACTATTATAAAAGACTCTTGATTGTTTGTAGTAATTTACATTTTTCATCATCACAAAACTCTCCATTATCTAAAAAGTTTTGTAAGGCATAAGCAACATCATTAAATTTCCCACCTATAAGGTCAACAAAGTTTTCGTCACACCAATCTTGCAATTTGCTAATTTCATTAGGCGAAACAAAATCGTCTTCACATATTTTTTCTACCAAAATTAACAATTCATTGATTCTTTCATTTTCCGTCATTTGTGTTTCTCCTTTATTTTTTCAACTTATCAGCAATCAAATCCATAAATACGTTTTCTGATAATATTCTTATATCTTGTCCTTGAACAATATATTTTTCTGCTTTTTTATGCTTGGAACTTTTTTCATTTGATGAATAATCATAGTTCCCTAAAATCAAAAAGTTTGTGTTTTTCGTAACATTATCTTGACAAAACCCACCCAAATCTGCAACTATTTGCATTGCTTGTTTTCTTACTATTTGTAAAGCACCTGTAAATACGCAATTCTTTTTGTAAAACAAATGGTTTTCATCAAATTCAATATTATCAGTTGTTATGTTTTTTGCTTTTAATTTTTCACTCTTTTTAGGGGCAAACAATTCTTGTAATTCGATTTTATTATTTACTAAATATTTCTTTATTCCTTCATAAACATTTTGTGTAATTTGACAATCTTGCAAAGCCCTATGATGACCAACAGCATCAATATTTAAAAAGGCACTAATCGTATCTAATTTGTGATTATCTAAAGAAGTAAATAATCTTCTTGAAAGCCTTAATGTGTCAATAAAATTATTGGAAAATGGCTTGTTTAAGACTTGCATTGAGTTATCATATATAAAATTTATATCAAAATGCACATTGTGTCCAACAATAGTCATATCTGAAACAAATTCTATAAATTCTGGAAGAATTTCTTGTATCGTTTTCGAAGTAGCCAGCATATCGTTAGTAATTCCTGTCAGTTGAACTATAAAATCAGAAACTGGTTTCGATGGCTTAACTAATTTGGAAAATTTTTCAACGCATTCTCCATTTATTACTTTAACAGCTCCTATTTCAATAATTTCATCAAAGAATGGGTCTAACCCTGTTGTTTCAATATCTAAAACAACATAGTCATTTAATGTATCGATTAACGACTGACCTTTAAATTGCCTACCACAATTATAAATAGTTATCATTGTTTTACCTTTGTAAAAATTTTAATAAGATAATTATAGCATAATTTTACAAATTTTTCAATCCCTTATGGTATGTGGAGGACAATAAAATAAACGAAATTTTATTTTTATCCACGAAGTAAAACAGTCACCCTAATTACCCAAAAATTCCCTGTTTGACTGTAGGACGTGTGCTTGTTTTGAGTAAATTCAATTTCTATCTTTTTATTACACAACCGCTTTATACAACGCTTTTTTTACCCCTTTCACATTTTGTTGACATTTTTCATACTATTATGTATAATCTCAAATAATAGTTTTTTAGTAGTTAGTTATGGATATTGAATTAAGCGTTTCAATTTTTTTAATATTAATCGGTGCAGGCGGTGCATTCGTTCAAAGGGTAAGCGGTTTCGGCTTAGGAATTTTTTCTATGCTATTTTTGCCGCACGTTATGCCCACGCATACTGCCGCTGCATCAATCTCTTCGCTTTTTTCTTGCACTTCTTCCACTTATAACACTATTAAATACCACAAGGAAGCGCCTTATAGGACGGTACTCCCTATGCTTATAACCGCGCTTATAACTATTCCAGTTGCCGTATATTTTTCCGGGCAAGTTTCCCCAAGGCTTTTCCAAATTTTACTCGGCTCGGTTTTAATAATTTTAAGCATTTACTTTTTGTTTTTCAACTCAAAAATTCACTTTAAGCCTACCACAACGAAAGGTATTATAGCGGGTGCAACTGGCGGAATCTTAAGCGGACTTTTCTCAACTGGCGGACCGCCCGTCGTCTTATATATGACGCACGCCACCAACGATAACCTAAAATATTTTGCGGGAATTCAGTTCTATTTTTGCGTTACTAATATATATTCGACGATAATGCGCGCAATCAACGGCTTTTTGAGTTTAGAACTACTCGTATACACGCTTATCGGGAGCGTCGGGTGCTTTGTTGGCGACCTAATAGGCAAACTCGTATTCGATAAGCTAGACGGAAAGAAACTTAAAATGGTTATCTATATAGGAATGATAGTAAGTGGAATTACTATGCTTATTCCTTAAAACAACAACAATAGCAACAAAAAAGAACTTTGAATAACTCAAAGTTCTTTTTCTCTTTTTACTTTATTTTAAGAAGTTTAATAAGTAGCACTCCGACAACCACAGCCGCCGCCCCTTGAATAGCGTTTAATGGAACGTTCACTAGCGACGGAACG
>JAZOCA010000019.1:0-10386 GCA_045596285.1 Christensenellaceae bacterium
TTTATTTATATTTTTTACCCAAACACCTCATCCACCACTAACGTGGTCCCCCTTCCCCCACTGGGGAAGGCTTTTTTCCACTCACCGGTAAACCTCTACTGAACCACGCGACTATCGCGTGGTTTTTCTTTATATCAAAAAAGTGGGGCTATAACGCGATTAACCCCACTTTTATTTTATTTTTATATTTTTATTTGTATTAGTTTTCTTTGCGTTTTTTAACAACTACTGCGCCTGCTAAAGTTATTAAAACAAAACCTAAAGTAGAACCGCCCAAACTTGCATTACAGCTAAACGAACTTCCTGAAGCACCGCCTTCTACAGGGGGTATTCTTTCTTGGATAGTGTGTTTACAGATGGGGCAAGTTTTTTCTTTTAAGCCAGATTCGCTTGTTGTTGCTTCTTTAACTACAACCCATTCTCCGTAAGCGTGTTCACAATCTTCAACTGCGGGTGGAACGTAAGAAGGATCTTCTTCGCCACAAGCCGTGCAAACGCCGTATACAAATTCGTGCGCAAGTTTTTCTACGGCTTCTTGTTTAACCAAAACTTCGTTACAAACAGAGCAATGTTTACCTTCGGTAAGACCTTCTTTTGCGCAAGTAGGAGCAACTGCTTTATCTACAACTTCTGTATGAGCCGTTTTTTCTACGGCTTCTTGTTTAACTAATACTTCGTTACAAACAGAGCAATGTTTACCTTCGGTAAGACCTTCTTTTTGGCAAGTAGGAGCAACTGCTTTATCTATAACTTCTGTATGGCCGGTTTTTGGGGTTACTTCTTGCTTAACTAAGATTTCTTCGCAATCTGCGCATTTTTTACCTGCGGTGAGCCCAGTTGCCATGCAAGTTGCACCAACAGCGGGAATTTCTTGAGTGTTTGCGTGCTTACATTCTTCGTCTTCACCGCCTTGGTCGGGTGCTTTTGCTTCGCCGTGATAAGAAATAGAATCTATCATAACGCGGGATGTAGAAGTTGATGCAGTTGCAAATTTAACCGTTTTATTTGAAGAAGTATCAACGGTAACGGCGGTATATTCGCCCATATTAGAAGCGGTTGAAATAGTAGTGCTTACACCGTTAATAGTTACTTTTGAAGTGTTTGATTTGTATTGTGCGATTTTAAAAGTAACCTTTAAAACGTCGTTAGGAACGGTAAACTCAAAACCGCCAACCTTGCTACCTGTGCCGATTTTTAAACAAGAATTACCCTTTGCGTCGAACGCTCCGCCGTAAACGGAAGCAACGTTGTTTATAGTTAAGGTATAATCGCCTACCGTATAAGAAGTGCCGTTAGATATAGCAGAGCCGTCCGAATGAGCTTCACTACCCTTTTCTCCGAAATCAAATAGTGCAAGCATGGTGGGATCGTCGTATTCGCCATCTTCGCTTTGTTCGCCCTTAGTAACTTCCATAATGCGCGCGTTTTTAAGTTGCGGATCGTTATAGTTACCAACTACGCTATAAAACTTAACGGTATCGCCAACCACGGGTTTATCTTCTAAACTGCCGTACTTAACTTCGCCAGTAGAATCATAACTGCCGTAAACGGTAATAGTATCGCCCTTTTCGTCTTTAATGATCATATTGCCGTATTCTGCGTTGGTTATGCTAATAATTTTACCGGTAACGTAGAATAGTTTTTCGGTTGTGGTATCGTGCGCTAAAGAATTACCGATAGCGTTTGCTTCAGCAACGGTTAAAGTATCTTTCTTTAAAAGATCTTCAATTATTAAATCGCCTTCAACTGGGGGAAGTTCTTCTCCGCCACCAGATCCGCCTGCCTGACCGCTTTTAGCTAGGCCCGAAGGAGTTACCATATCGGTGGGAACTTCTTGGCCGAAAAGTAGCCATGCGTATTCGGGATAGTCAACGAAAATATTTCTTGTGCCGGTTATAGACTGAACTGCGTCGTTTCTGCCCATTTCCCAAGTATCAACGGGGTCTTCTTCCATCCAACGAAGTAAAACGGTAAGGTTTTCCATAACGCCGGGCTGACCCCAAGCATAGTTAACGTTACCCCAACGTACGTAAACGTATAGGAAGATTCTTGCAACGTCGCCGTGAACGCTTTCGCCGGGATTAAAATAGTTACCGCTTGCGCCGTAAGCTTTGTTACCACGACTGCTGTTTTCTGTGGGAACGGTGGGACGAAGCATCATAATATCGTTTTCGTCGTTACCGGCAAGCCCTTTACTGTTTGGCCAAGTGTGTTCGCGGTTGTACGTGTTACCGCTATCCCAAGTGGAATTAACCATCGCGCCGGAATAGAAAGAAGATAGTTTAGATGAATCGTTTAAAACACAATCTGTGTATTTATATAAATCACGCGTTTCGCCATAACTTGTTTGATGAGAGTGTTTATCTTTCATAACGGATGCAAGTTCGCTATATAACGCGCTTTGCGGTGCGTTTGATTGAGTTGTTCCGCCCGCTTTTTTAGAAACTTCTGAATATACGTCGTCTCCAGTATAAAAGTTAGTTGCGTAAGTAGATAAGAAAGTTGCATCTTCTCCCCTAGCGCCCCAGTTATGCACGTATTTACCAGTTTTTACGTATTCAACTTGGCTTGCGCTTGTGTAGCCCGATGCGGGGGTAACGATCTTCGCCGCGTTTACCGTTACCGCAAAAGAGGGGGCAAGCATGGTTACAACTAACGCAATCGTTAGTAATGCCTTAGTGAATGCTTTTGTAAATGCTTTCATTTTTTCTCTCCCGAAATTTATTTACTGGGCGTTTTTAGTGGCGTTATTTATTAACCCCGCTTTTTCGCCGTAGTATTTTTTTACGCGCTCTTGTGATATTAGCGCATAGATATCAATTATATTGTACCACTAAAAGACTTTTTAGTCAACCGTAATAGTAGAACTATTACGATTTGTTACCTTTTGCCTACCTTATATCTACATTATACCCACGCCTTATACATGCGCCGTGCCACCTTATATACGCGCCCTGCCTACCTTATGTAAGCCTATACTAACCTTTTGATCACCTTACACGCGCCTTTTGCCCACCTTATACTAATCTTTTGCACACGCCCTTTAACGCATTTAACGCAATCCCTGTTACTTGTCATTCTGGAGTATACGAAGTATACGATAGAATCTAATCTAGAGCGCAAGTGATGCAATCTTTTCATTCAAGACTCTATCACTTCGCTTTACGGCTCGTTCCAGAGTGACAAAAATAATTTTGCTTGTCTTCTGGAGTATACGAAGTGTACGATAGAATCTAATCTATAAAGCAAGTGATGCAATCTTTTCATTCAAAACTATATCACTTCGCTTTACGGCTCGTTCCAGAGTGACAAAAATAATTTTGCTTGTCATTCTGGAGTATACGAAGTATACGATAGAATCTAATCTATAACGCAAGCAATGCAATCTCTTCACGCAAGACTCTATCACTTCGCTTTACGGCTCATTCCAGAGTGACCAAAATAATTTTGCTTATCTTCTGGAGTATACGAAGTATACGATAGAATCTAAAAGTATTCCCCAAGGGGGACGGTCTATTTTTCTATATTAATCACTTCTTATTGAACAATAAAATAAAAAAGCACGGCAGTTTACCGCTATTATAACGATATTCCACCGTGCTATTTTTTTATTTAGTTTTTCCCCTTACGCTTTGCGTAAGTTACCCGAAATGAGTTTGTTTAGTTGTTATGCTTTTTCGTAAGTTACTTCAATGTTAGCAACGTAAACTCTTGAGTTTTTATCCGTTCCAGTCGTAGTGATAATGATTTCACTTGTATCTGCGTTTGCACTTATAGTATACACGTAGTCCACAAGTTCTGATGCAGTACCACCAGATACAGATATGGGGCCGTCCCCAGCTGCGTTATTCGCCAAAGTAAGCACTATGGACTTAATTTTATATCCATCTGATGCTCTTACAGTAAGCGTTGCTCCATTTTGATAAAGTCTTATACTTTCAGTATAGATAGCAGGATTAGATGTAGAACCACCTTTTGCACAAATAATACTAATATTTTCATCAAGACTTATTTCCGTACCATTAATATCGCCACCACTAGTACTTACACCAGCAATTGATGCAATTTCAGTATGAGACTTGCTTACTGTTGTTTCAACAGGAGCTTCGGGAGCATCATAGTTAGGTTCTTCATCCCCACAAACTGAACATACCCCGTCTACGTAAGTATGATCTATTACTGGAATTTCTTCTTGTTCGGTTATAACTTCGCCACAATCTGCGCATTTTACGCCTGCGGTTAAACCAGTTTCGGTGCAAGTGGGTTCTTTTGCTTCCCCAACGGCGGTTGTATTATTATGTTCACAAGCAGGCTCTTCACCAGCGGGTTTGTATACTACTTCAATGTCAGTAACACGTACTTGCTTACCATTTGAACCATTCTGTACCGAATTAAGAAGAACTGAAGTTCCGCTAACTTCGGTTTCAACGTTGCTAATATCGGTAGTGCCTCCATCCACATATAAGAACGCATATGTTCCAGTTTGAGTTGAAACCTTAATAGAAACAAGCTCATAACCATCTGCAACGGAAATAGTAAGACTGCCCGCAGGACTATCAGTTGCGTAAATTCTAATATGATTGCCGTCATATGCTTTACCAGTATTAGAACCGCCGTTTACTTTAACCGTAACATTTTTGTCAAGATTAAAGCTCTGTTTAGTAGTGCTTGAAGTCCACCCTTCGGAAGTAATGAGCTCTGCAATGGTTTTGCTTGCGGTTATAGTTTCAATAACTTCGCCGCCACCAACTTCAGGATCGCTTGCCCCACAAACTGAACATACATCGTCTACGTAAGTATGGGATGCAAATTCGCCAGTTGTTTGGCCACAAGTTTTACACTTTGCTAAAGCGTTACAAGTTGCATCTGTCCACTCAGAACAAATATGAGTTCCAACTTGTTCAAACGTAGCGCCTTGTGCCGTTTGGCGATTGCCATTGTAAGTTGCCATTGTACCAGATACTTTAATTTCGGCATTAACTTCAACGTTACCTGTTAATCTATAAAGTTGAAGTTTTGCTCCGCTTGCATCTGTTATTGTAACTGTAATATTATTATACGCTTCACTATACGCTGTATCTATTGAAACGACTATACCTTGAACCATAACGTTAGTTCCGTCTTCTGCAGCTAGTGCATCTGTAATGGACATTTCTGTGTATTCTATAGTATCATACTCTTCATCATGACCTGTTATCTCTGCAGTTGCACCTTCAGCAATTTGACGGTTTTCATTATAAGTTCCCATTACCCCTTGAACAGTAATTATGTCACCAAGAATAACTTCTGTAGCTAACCTATAAACATACAACTCGTTTCCATTGCCGTCAGTTATTGTTACAGAAATATTTTTATACGTTTCACTCCAAGCAGTATTAATTTCACAAACAGTTCCACTTACTTTTACTTTCTCTCCGTCGGCTTTTTCGATAGCATCTAAAATAGTAACTTCAAAATAGTAATTTGGATCTTTGCTTGCACATTCTGTACAAACACCACTTTCGTAATTATGTTCAATTGCTTCTCTTGTTCCCTTACAATTAACATTATCACAGGTAGTATCTTCACAGTTAGTATATTTATGTTCCGTTTCCGCATCTTCTCTATCTTCACCACACATTAAACACTTTGTATCGGTGCAATAGTCGTAAGTATGAGTGCCGGCAGGTCTTGTTTCGCCACAATTATTATTACAAGTGGTATCTTCACAGTTATCCCATGCGTGATCAGTTGCATCAACTTCACTATCTACGTAACTATCGCCACAGATAGAACAAGTATGGGTTGTGTAACCTTTATCTTCACAAGTGGGAGCGGTTATTACTGCTTTATAATCGTGATCGCAATCAAGATAGGTAACTTCAATGGCAGTAATACGTACTTGACCATTTGTTGCCGTTCCTGTATTGCCTACGCCAAATGTTATGCTTTCAGCATTTACTTCAACGGCTGTTCCACTTTCAATATTGTTGCTATTTAGAGTTAATATACCAGTATTACTAACAGTATAGGTTATTTTAACAGAAATTATATTACCTTCGTTAGCTGCTACAGTTATGGTTGCATTCTCAGTTTGATAAAGTCTCCAGTTGTTGCCGTTTGCGTAGTACTTACCAGTATTTCCGCCACCGCTAACTGTTACTGTTACGTTGCTATCCATTGTTAACGTGGTATATTTTGTAGCGTCCGCCCAACTATTTGCAGCTGCATAGACGGCAATATCTACTGTTATTGTTTTATAAACAGATTCTCCGCAAACCGTACACGTACCGTTTACATAATTATGTTCGGTTGTTTCAATTTCTTCGTAAGTTGTGTAATCACAACGTGAGCAAGTTACGTATGCATTCCAGCCAACTTCGCTACAAGTGGGTTCTTTTGCTTCGTGATTTACTTCATTATGACCAAGTGCATCAACTACAGTTTGCGCGATTAATACTTCTTTACAAACTGAACAATGTTTACCTTCGGTTAAGCCAGTTTCGGTACAAGTAGGTTCAACAGCTGCATCTATAACTTCGGTATGACCAAGCGCAGAAATTTCTTTGTAAGTTGTGTAATCACAACGTGAGCAGGTTTCGTATGCATTCCAGCCGATTTCGGTGCAAGTTGCGGCCTTTTCTTCGTGATTTTCCGTATCGTGTCCAAGTGCATCGATTATTTTTTGTGCGATTAATACTTCGCCACAGTTACCACATTTAGCGCCATCGGTGAGACCTGTTTCGGTACAAGTTGCTACTTTACCAACAACAGTTACACTATTATGCTCTTCGCAAAGATTTACACCACAAGTATCGCACTTGTAATCTTTGGGATTTTCGTCTTTATGACCAAGCGCAGCGATTTCTTCGTAAGTTGTGTAATCACAACGTGAGCAAGTTACGTATACATTCCAGCCAACTTCGGTACAAGTTGCGTCCTTTGCTTCGTGATTTTCTAGATCGTGGCCAAGTGCAGCGATTTCTTCTGTTCTAGTTTGCTTACAAGTTCCGCAAGTGTAAGTTTTTTCTCCTACGGTTATGCAAGTTGCATCGGTTGTTACAACGCCAGAATCCCATGCGTGGCCAGTTGCATCAGTTTCATCTGAAATATAACTATCGCCACAGATTGAGCAGGTATAGGTTGTGTAACCAACTTCCGTACAAGTGGGCGCAGTTACCACTGGTTCGTAATCGTGATAATGTCCAGGTACAACAAACTTAATAGTGTTAATCATACATCTTAAACCGCCGCTTACGGTTGTAAACTCTACTGTTTTTGTTGCAGAAGTATCTACTTCAATTGCAGTATATTCGCCGTTATTAGATGCTGTTGCAATAGTATAATTCGTGCCGTTTACGCTAATTATTGTTTTGTTTGCTTTATACTGAGCAACGTATATTATTACCTTAGATATATCTTCGGGAACTTCAAAGGTAAATGAACCAACTGCGCTTGACGTACCTAATTTTAAGCAAGAGTTACCAGCTGCATCATACGAAGTCGGATATACTTTGCTTGCGTTAGTAATTGATAGGGTGTATCCATTATTTGTTTCGCTATATGTTGTTTTAGCAGTAGATCCGTCTTTATGAGTAGCCTCACCATTTGCACCAAATTCAAACACAACTTCTACAGGCTCGGTTATATGACAGATTGAACATTCACCATCTACGTAAGTATGTTCGATTACAGAAATTACAAGATCGGTAATTTCGTTATTATCTTTATCGTAATTCTTTTCACAAACTGAACAGTAGAAGTGACCTTTAGTTCCTTCATCCGTGCAAGTTGCTTTTATTTCTTCTATCCATTCGCCGTAAGTATGCGCTTTTTTATCTACATCTCTTGTTTCGTAATAATCACAAACTGAACAGTCATTGCGTTGTTGACCTTTTTCTGTGCAGGTAGGCGCTTTAACGTCTTCCCAGTCGCCCATAGTATGGCCAAGTGCCTTAACTTCTTCTTGTGCGATTAAAACTTCTTCACAAACCAAGCAATGCTTACCTTCGGTTAAGCCAGTTTTGGTACAAGTAGGCGCAACTGCTGCATCTACTACTTCGGTATGACCGGTTGCAGCAGTTTCATCTGAGATATAACTATCGCCACAGGTTGAGCAGGTATAGGTTGTGTAACCCTTATCTTCACAAGTAGGTGCAGTTACTACTGATTCGTAATTATGATCTTTTTCGGCTACATCTTTTGTTTCGTAATGATCACAAACTGAACAGTCCCTGCGTTGTTGACCTTTTTCTGTGCAAGTAGGCGCTTTAACGTCTTTCCAGTCGCCCATAGTATGGCCTAAAGCATCAACTTCATCTGCTACGTAACTATCGCCACAAGTTTTACAAGTATAAGTTGTGTAACCCTTATCTTCACAAGTGGGAGCGGTTACTACTGATTCGTAATTATGACCTTTTTCGTCTATATCTCTTGTTTCGTAATGATCACAAACTGAACAGTCCTTGCGTTGTTGACCTTTTTCTGTGCAGGTAGGTGCTTTAACGTCTTCCCAGTCGCCCATAGTATGACCTAAAGCCTTAACTTCTTCTTGTGCGATTAATACTTCTTTACAAACTGAACAATGCTTACCTTCGGTAAGGCCTGTTGCCGTACAAGTAGGTGCAACTGCTGCATCTATAACTTCGGTATGGCCAGTTGCTTCTATAACTTCTTGTTTAACTAATATTTCGCCACAGTTACCACATTTAACGCCATCGGTGAGTCCTGTTTCGGTACAAGTTGCTACTTTTCCAACAACAGTTACCTCATTATGTTCTTTGCAAAGATTTTCACCACAAGCATCACACTTGTAATCTTCGGGATTTTCGTCTTTATGACCAAGCGCATCAATTTCTTCGTAAGTTGTGTAATCACAACGTGAGCAAGTTACGTATGCATTCCAGCCTATTTCGGTGCAAGTAGCAGATTTTGCTTCGTGGGCTATTTCGTCGTGACCTAATGCATCAACAACAGTTTGCGCGATTAAAACTTCATCACATACTAAGCAATGTTTACCTTCGGTTAAGCCAGTTTCAGTACAAGTGGGCGCAACCGCTGCATCTATAACTTCGGTATGGCCAAGTGCCTTAACTTCTTCTTGTGCGATTAAAACTTCATCACAAACCAAGCAGTGCTTACCTTCGGTTAAGCCAGTTGCCGTACAAGTAGGAGCAACCGCTGCATCTACAACTTCGGTATGGCCAAGTGCCTTAACTTCTTCTTGTGAGATTAATACTTCTTCACAAACTAAGCAGTGTTTACCTTCGGTAAGGCCAGTTTCAGTACAAGTGGGCGCAACCGCTGCATCTATAACTTCGGTATGACCAAGTGCATCAACTTCATCTGCTACGTAACTATCGCCACAGGTTGAGCAGGTATAGGTTGTGTAACCAGCTACCGTACAAGTGGGGGCGGTTACTACTGATTCGTAATTATGGCCTTTTTCGTCTATATCTTTTGTTTCGTAATAATCACAAACTGAACAGTCCCTGCGTTGTTGACCTTGTTCTGTGCAGGTAGGTGCTTTAACGTCTTCCCAGTCGCCCATAGTATGACCTAAAGCATCAACGTAATCTGCCACGTAACTTTCGCCACAAGTTGAGCAGGTATAGGTTGTGTAACCTTTATCTTCACAAGTAGGTGCAGTTACTACTGATTCGTAATCGTGACCTAATTTACTTCCTTCGGTTAAAGCACAAACAGAACAAGTTTTGGGATTTTCACAGGTAGCATCTTGCCAATTGTGTTCGCAAACTTTAATACCGCCGGCCATAGATACAGTTAATGAATCCATTCTTACTTGTCCGCCAGATAAAGTTATAACGAATGAATCTACTGCTTCTGCAAACTCTACCGTTACAACTTTTCCGTCATTTGTTGCATTTTCTGCAATTGAATCTTTTAATGCCGTTGCATAAGACGCCGTATTGCAGGTAAACACAATTTTTGTTATCTTACCGCTAGCACTAACCGTAACGATTGAATTCTTATAGAATCTTACGGGGTTCGCGTAATCTGCAACGTTTGAGCTTGAAGAAGCTTTTTCGTTAGTAACGGTAACACCGTTCATAGCCCAAACTTGTTTTTCGGTGCTAAACTCAGTTCTATTTGCCGTATCAGCAAACGAAACTGTAGCATCCGTTGCATCATTAACGCCCCTTACAGAGCATCCATCTCTACCACATTCATAAACACCAGCGTGATTTTCAATTTCTTTCCAATCATGGCCAAGTGCAGCGATTTCTTCTGTTTTAGTTTCGCCACAAGTTCCGCAAGTGTAAGTTTTTTCGCCTACGGTTGTGCAAGTTGCGGGGGTTGTTATAACGCCAGAATTCCATGCGTGACCAGTTGCTTCAGTTTCATCTGAAATATAACTATCGCCACAGGTTGAGCAGGTATAGGTTG
>JAZOCA010000020.1:0-2691 GCA_045596285.1 Christensenellaceae bacterium
ATGATTATGTCTTATGTAATTATAACTATGCACGCCGTCAAAGATTTGAATTTCTCCATCTTTGTCCTTCTCTTTTACGTTCATCTAATACTTTAAACATAATTATACCACAAAACTATTTAAAATTCAAAACCCTGAAAGGATTTTATTTTTTAATAAATCTAATCTCTTGCTAAATTTCTCAAACTTGCTATCAAATAAAGTGGGATACTCATTAGTCCTTCAGTTTTAACTTCACTTCTCATAGATGTTTTTACAGAATACTTAGGTTCATACTTTTTAAGATATTCTGCAAGCGACCTTGCTTTAACGCTTCTTTCAGATTTTACTTCAACAGGAACAATCTCAGCATTACATTGAACGACAAAATCAACTTCGGCAGTATTGCCACTAGACCAATAGTAAGCAGTATCTGTTGTTGATTTTAATAGTTCAGTTAACACATAATTTTCCGTAAGTGAACCCTTAAATTCTTTGTATATAAGACTTGTATCAAGAATTACTTCGTGTGGTAATTTTGACATCCTTCTAAGCAAGCCTACGTCAGATGCATATAACTTAAAAGCAGTTTCATCAGCGTAAGAAGATAATGGCATAAAAGGTTTTTCTATTCTACGTACTTTATGCACTAATCCCGCATTTATTAACCACTCTAAAGCATCTTCCAAGTCTTTTGCTCTCCAACCTTTTTTAACGTGCCCAAACATAAATTTAGTATTTTCTTTTGCAAGTTGCTCTGGAATTGAACGCCATATTGCCGTCAATTTAGGAAACTCTTTAATAGGAGCATGTTTTGCAAAATCTAATTCGTAACTGTTTATAATCGCTTGCTGCACACTTTCAACTTCTTCTATACTAAAAGTCTTTTTCCAAGTTAAAACAACTTCTGGCATACCACCAGTTATATAATACTGTCTTAAGAAAGTAGATAGTTTATCTGCTATGATTTGCGACAAGTCCTGACCTTTACTAAAATTATCTACGTAATCTGCAAGATTTTCAGGTGCTACTGCTCTTAAAAATTCATAAAAACTCATTGGATAAAGCGTTAAAAAATCCACTTTACCCACGGGGAAAGATAAGTTGCTTTGAAGCGCAATACCCAAAAGAGAACCAGCACATACGATATGGTATTCAGGAGCATTTTCACAAAAATATTTTAAAGACGTTATAACTTTTCCACACTCTTGAATTTCATCAAAAATAACAAGCGTTTCATTAGGCCTTATAGTCTGTCCTGCAAATAGACCTAATTCAAGAATTATCCTTGAAGTATCATAATCTTTTTCAAATACTGTTTTTAAATTCTCATTTTCTTCAAAGTTAAAATATGCAACTGAAGAATAATGTTCCTTACCAAAAGTTTTAAGCAGATACGTTTTGCCACATTGTCTCACGCCTTTCAAAATTAAAGGCTTTCTATTTTCCTTATTCTTCCATTTGATTAAATCTTTTATAAGTGTTCTTTTCACGATTTCACCTTTTTATGTATTTAATTTGCGTTACATTGCAACATTTTTCATATTTATTGTAATAAATTATTATCAATTTGTCAATATTTTATGCAAAATTATATAAAAATTTTTTACGCAAACAATTCTCAATAAAGAACACATTTATATTTATAAACCTTTATCAAACATCAATTCTCCTATATATCATTAAACTCTATAAAATTCAAAAGCCTAAAAGAATTTTCATCTCTCGGGCTTTTTGTTTGTAATATAACATGACTTTTTAAGTAGTTAATAAGCTTATGGCAAGAAAAAATACAATTAAACTTTCCGTTCAAGCCGAGTGGTTTGCCGTCCCACGCCAGTGGAGGGATTTGCTTCTCTCGAGCCTCCCGATAAAATGTCCACTGGACATTTTAGCCCTACGGGCAAATTTGCAAGCAAATTTTCTCCTAACGCTTCTCCGTTTCACTACGAAGGACTTCGTCCAAATCCCACCCCCCTACACTGCATAAAAAAAGAACACCGCTTTGGGTGTTCTGTTTTTATGGTTGTCCACAAGTTGTCTAATTTGAACTTTTTTGTTCTATTTTTTTACTATATATTTTTTTAGTATTACCTTAGAAAATTGTTTTTATCGAAGGATACATTTTTTTAACGTTTTATATCGTTGCTTATATCTGAATTAAAAACCTTTAACCATTCATCTGCAATCAATCTTGCTCCCGCCGCATCAGGATGCACCCCATCGTACAAATAATATTTCGCATCATATTTCGTTGCTCTTTCATTAAACTTATCTTGCAATGCAACAAAAGGTAAGTTAAATTCTTGCGAGAGTTTTTTTACAACAGCGGCATATTCCCTTATTTTTAAAAATTCGGAATAATTTTCCCCTGTCGTTGCAGTCCCTTCTAATACAAACGGTTCGCAGAGCATAATTTTTATGTTCGGCAATCTTTCAATCGTGTCTTCGATCAGCATACGATAAATTCGCTCAAATCTTTTAACACCAACGCCGTTCTTATGTACTATTTCGTGCCAAAGATCATTGATACCAATTAAAATACTCAATACATCAGGTTGATGATTCCATACATCAGCTTTAATACGTGCGTATAAATCAACAATCCTATTGCCACCAATGCCACGATTGATAATGCAATATTTTTCAGGGTTCTTTGACAACAATTCTCCTGCAATATATTGCGTATAACCTACTCCATACCCAAAAGCA
>JAZOCA010000021.1:0-32321 GCA_045596285.1 Christensenellaceae bacterium
TCCGTACTGCATCTGTGGCTACGAGCGACAACTATCTGTCTACAAAGAAAGCGGTAGATACTCATAAACACGGTATCTACCTGCTTCATAGTGTTGATGCAATTAAAACTGCCATTAGTATGCAGACGGCAAAGGTCAAGACGATTTTGGAACGCCTTTTCCGTAAGGGCGGTAATATGTCAAAAAATCTTATTGCTCTCGATACAAGAGAGTTTTACGCTTTCGTTATCAATAACGAGCATAAACTGAAGCAAGATTTCCGTGCCGTTACCACGGGCATGGCAGAACAAATGAGCTTTGTTTTAAAGCCCAAGACTACCGTATTTCATATTCCCGAGCAGGACTTTTTCAAATACGATCCGAACGTGAAAAATGAGGTTGAATATCTTTCAAATGCTTATCACGACTACACTTCGGGATTCGCTACCAGCGTTGTCCGTAGCACGTCGGAAATGCTCTTTGAACAGCATTGTGAAAAGCGTGATGATATTGAATGGGTTTATAAAAACGGCGATTCCGGTCAGCAGTATTTTTCTATCGTCTATATTGACGGACTCCGCCATCAATGGTTATTCTATGCCGATTATATCGTTAAAAAGAAAGACGGCACGATTTGGATTATCGAAACCAAAGGCGGAGAAAGCAAAGGCAAGAACAAAAATATTGACGACCAGATTGAAAACAAATTTAACGCTTTCAAGGACTATGCTGCACAGCAAGGAATCCAATGGGGATTCGTGCGTGATAAGGACAATCAGTTGTATATCAATAACACGGTATTTTCTATGAATATGTCCGACGACGCTTGGCAACCGCTTGAAAATATATTTTAATTTAAGGAGATAACTTATGAATATAGACGAAGTTGTATTTGAAGAAGTAGGCGAAGAAAATTCTGACCAATTGTCAGTTAATCCTAATAATATAGGGCAAGCGGTAATTTGGGGTACAGATTGGACAACAGAAACGATAAATACTCAAATGGTAAAGGGTAACATTGATCTAACTCCAAAGTTTCAAAGACGAGATGCTTGGAATAACAGCGAAAAGAGTTGCTTAATTGAGTCGCTTATGTTAGGCATCCCTGTTCCTCCAATAATTTTAGCTGAAAGCAAAACTAAAAGGAACACCTATATTGTTATAGATGGAAAGCAAAGATTATTGAGTATTCGTCGCTTTTATGCCGAGAAGCAAATATTGGATTCCGACCAAACGGAAGAATTTAAGCCGTTAAAATTATCGGGGCTTGCTGTACTAAAAGAATTAAACGGAAAGACAAAAAATCAAATCAATAATGATTATATAACTAATCTTGAAAATCAAGCAATAAGAACGGTCATTATTAAGAATTGGCCAGATGAAGCATTCCTTTATACCGTCTTTTTACGCTTGAATACGGGCAGTAAAAAACTTTCCCCTCAAGAACTTAGGCAGGCATTAAAACCGGGTGATTTCTTAAGCTATTTAGATGATGCTACCGCTGCAAGCACAACTATGAGAAAAATGTTAAGAACGAAGATAGCCGATCCTCGTATGAGAGATATTGAATTGGCGTTACGTTTTTATGCGTTTAAATATTTCGTTACTTCATTTAACGGGAACTTAAAGGAATTCTTAGATTATACCTGTGAGCAATTAAATATGCGTTGGGCAGAAGATGCTGATGAATTCAAAAAAGATTTTTCAGCGTTAGAAAGTGCTATTGATTTTTCGTATTCATTGATGGAAAATGATTCTCCATTTAGTCGTTACTCGGATGATAATAGTTCTAATAGATTCAACAGAAGTATATATGAATTGTTTAGCTTCTACTTTAGCATTGAAGAAATAAGAAATGCCATTGACTGTAAAAAATCCGAATTCATATTAAAGTTCAAAGAGCTGAATAATAACCCTGAATTTATTTCCGCTGTTAGCGACACGACTAAAAGTCCAATTAAAGTCGTTGCGAGATTCTCTTTATTTGCGGATGTATTAAAAGAATTTTATTCTGCAAAAATACCAACATTAGAATTGCAAGATAATAAAATATCACTTGTCCATATCGGAGGTTAATATGAGGACTCGGT
Source organism: Christensenellaceae bacterium (assembly GCA_045596285.1). Lineage (GTDB taxonomy): Bacteria > Bacillota > Clostridia > Christensenellales > Borkfalkiaceae > HGM11416. The sequence continues at coordinate 2,070 of JAZOCA010000021.1, forward strand.
TGAAAAAATATCGAGTCGATTTACAAAAAAGAATTAAAGCTATTAAATATCATTTTCGATTTACACAAAAGATAACGGGTATAACCCCCGCACAGGAAGATAAACTACGAGGGCTAATTGCGTTATGCCATGCTGAAATTGAAGATTATTTTGAAACTGTCGCTTTGACTCTTTTTAATGACTCTGTGACAAAATGGCAAACGAAAAATATCGCTAATTATAATTTAGGCGCGTTTTTTATTCGTGGAGAAAGACCTGATAAAAATTTAGACTTAGGCTCTATGCTGTTTCAAATGAAGAAAATGTATGTTGATAAAGTTACAAAAAATCACGGTATTAAACAAGAAAACATACATAAGCTCTTTTATCCTTTGGGTTACGAAGATAGTGATTTCGATGTTTCTTTTTTATCGCAGTTAGATAGTTTTGGCGTACAAAGAGGGAAAATCGTACACAGCTCTGCAAAAAAAGCAGTAACGGCATTAGACCAAAAAACAGTTATTGACATGGTTGACGATATTACAAAAGCATTAGAGGACTTTGAAACGGTCATATTAAGCAAAATATAAGTAAATCCCCTGCAAATTCGTTTGAATTTGCAGGGGATTTCTCGTCCTACTCGGTTAGTGTGATTTCTTCGTTAAGAACATCACGCTTTCGGGTGGTTGTTTATTAATATAAATTATTCGGGTTTTAGGTCTTTGCTTGAACAATATTTATCAAAAGATTTTATTATCGAGTTATTTTATTGTAGCAAAGGTTGTTAACTAATTAATTCTTTTATTTCGTCTATCATAGAAAGGGCGCTTTCGTAGCCCTGCTGGTATGCAAACTGCATATTTTGCTGTAATATTTTATACTGGCTCATATCGCCAAGGTTTGGCGTGCATAGAATATCAGGTGGGTTTTCTTTTAAACAAAATTCACTTACTTTGCTATCGTAAATATCAAAAATTCTTAACAAGTAACCCAGTATGCTTTTAAGTTCGTCTATTTCGCGAACGCCACCTAAAACGTCAACCCCAACAACAACGTCTGCGCCTAAATCGTAAGCTTCTTTCACGGGCACACGGCAAACGGGCGAGCCGTCTGCAACTAGCATATTTTCATAGTCTACCGGCGCAAAGACCATAGGAATAGAAGAACTTGCTTGAACGGCAGTTGCCACAGGGCCTTGATCGAAAACCACCTTTTCTCCGCTGATAATATCAAGCCCAACGCAAGCAAAGGGTATTTTTAAATCTTCTATATGTTTATCCCCCAAATATCTGTGAAGAAGAGCGTACATTTTTTTACTTTTTAACAAAGTACCGTTTTTAATGGCGGTTGGTGAAAGGTCTAAAACGTCACGCGTGCGAAGAGCGAGCGCAACTTTAATCATATATTCGGGTGAAATGCCCATGCAGTAAAAACTGCCCACAACCGAGCCCATAGAAGTCCCCGTGATGCAGTAGGGTTTAATTTTGTGATCGTTTAAACATTTTAAAAAACCAACGTGCGCAATTCCGCGCGCTCCGCCTGCGCCAAGCGCTAAACCTAATTTTTTCATAAAAATTCTCCTTAAACAGAGTGTAAAAAAGTTATAGAGTTATTTTGTGTAAGAATAAAATATTTAAAAGGGTTTTGGGGGTAAAAAAATAGCAACGGAAAAAAAGCCCCCCATTGCTATTTATCGTTTGTAAATTAATCCTCTTTTTCGTCATCTTTAACGGGATTTATAACTACTTTAACGTCTAAAACCCGTCTTTGAGTGAGTTTATTCGTGATAATGGTAAGATTTTTATATTCAAAAGAATCGAACTTTTTGGGGAAAGTACCCGTTTGTTCAATAACCCAACCGCTAACCGTTTGAGTTTCGAATTCTTCGTCTTCCCCTTCTAAACCGAAAAGGGTAAAGAATTTATCTAATTCGGCTCTGCCGTCTACCATATAAGTTACTTCGTCTATTTTTGTGAAATAGTTAATAACTTCGTCGTGTTCGTCCCAAATTTCGCCAACTAACTCTTCCAAAATATCTTCCAAGGTGGCAATACCAAGCGTTCCGCCGTATTCGTCAACGACTATCGCCATGTGAACTTTTTGCTTTTGCATACTTTTTAAAAGAGTTGAAATCTTCATTCTTTCGGTGGCGTATGCAACTGGGGAAATGGCGTTTTTAATAGTTTTATCGCCACGTTCAAGGGCTGCAAAAAAGTCAATATTGTGAATCATACCAACGATTTGGTCTATCGTGCCGTTATACACGGGCATACGTGAGAAGTTATATTCTAAGAACAAATGCTTAACTTGTTCCATAGGCATATCTAAAGATACGGCTATCACGCCAACGCGTGGAACTAAAATATCTTCTACCAAAACGTCGTCAAATTCAATAGAGCTTGAAATTAATTTGGTTTCGCTTTCGTTTAAAGCGCCGTCTTCTTGTGCTTCTTCAACTATTGTAAGAAGTTCTTCTTCGGTAATTTTTTCACCACCTTCAAGTTTAAATATCTTTTTAAGCAAGAATTTTAAACCCGAAAATACAAAAGTGATGGGCCATAAAATTATCATAAAGAATTTTATGGGGTAACCAAGTACGATAGAAGAGCCTTCGCTTTTTTCCTTGGCTATAAGCTTCGGTGTGATTTCGCCGAAAATAAGTACCACAACGGTGGTAACGGCAGTAGAAACGGTTGCTGCGATATTTGTGTTTCCGCTTAAAATCTGTTCAAAAATAATAAGGCATAAACTCGATAAAGTAATGTTAACAAGGTTGTTACCAACTAAAATGGTAGATAAAACTTTATCGAAGTTTTCGGCTAAGTCAAGGGCGTTTTTCGCACCTTTATGGCCTTCTTGCGCTTTTACGCGAAGTTTGGTTTTGTTAACCGAAGAAAATGCCGTTTCGGTTGCAGAAAAGAAAGCAGATAAGATGATTAGTATTACGCATATTACTATATGTAAGGTAATACTGTCAGGTTCAGGGTCGTCAGAGTCCATTTTTTCTCCTTATGTTAAAAAAATTATTGTTTTTGTATTATATCATATATTTAAAAACTTGTAAACAAAATATAAGGTTTAAAGAAAACATTTTAATTAAACACTCCTTTTAATATGCGAAAACGCCACTTTTGTGCGTTTTTTGTGCGGTATTATGGGCTAAGGTTGTGCCTATAATGCTTTTTTTGTTTGTTTTTATGCATATTAACCTAATATTAAACGTAAAATTTATGGGAGTTTATATTATGGAAGAGTTAAAAAATCATCTGTTTACCCTTGAAAATCAAAAACGAATTGCCGTAACTTGTGTTTTAGAAGTAGAAATCGTCACGCAAGAAAAAATAGTTTTGGCGCTTAACGGCGGAAAAAGGTTAACCGTTAACGGAAGAGATTTAAAAATGGGCGCGTTTTCAAAGCAAACGGGAAATTTTAGCGCAGAAGGGTTTATTTATGAAGTAAAATACGGCGCACAAAAAAATTCTTTTATTAAAAGGCTTTTAAAATGACCTTTAGCGTTGCAAATCAGCCCATTTTTTGTTTACTGTTTTTTTGCGCGGGCTTTTGCTTTGGGCTTTTAACCGCATTTCCATTTGATTTCGTGCTTGCAAATTTAAAAAGCGAGTGGCTAAACCAAATTTTATGCTTTCTAAGAATAGTTTTTTTAGCTTTTTTTTTCACTATTTACAAATATTACGTCAGCGCGGGCGAAATTAGGCTGTATTTATGCCTGTTTTGTTTAATCGGTTTTTACCTATACTTAAAAACAATGGGTAAAATAATTGCAAATCTATTCAAAAAGTTGTATAATAAGTGTGAAAAAGGTATAAAACAAAGGAGAAAATTGTTAAATGACCTTAGAAAAGCTAAAAAAAATAACCGCAGCGGCAACAGCGTCCGCCGTATTGCTACTTTGCATTTTGGTGGGAATAATGATTTACCAAATGGGAATCATTCACGGCAAAAAAGCGCGAATGGACGAGTTGCAGGCAGAAATACAAGCGTTAGAAGAGCAAAAACAAAACACGCAGGATGATATAGACTTGTGGTTAACCGAGTGGAAAATTGAACAAAGAGCAAATGAACTCGGTTATATTTACGAAAACGATAAAGCATAAAAATTGCCTTATAGCGCGATTATAGGCACTTTCGGCATTTTTGCGGGGTGAAATATGCAAAAGGCTAACGTTATTTCTATAATTGATATCGGCAGTAATTCGGTGCGTTTAAGAATAAGCGCAAACGATAACGTCTTGATAAGGAAATCCGAAACGACGCAACTATCAAGGGGTATAAAAAACGGCTTTTTAAGCGAAGAGAGTATTTTAAGAACTTTAAACGCTTTAAAGAGTTTTATATCTTTATCTAAAGAATACGGTGCAAAAATTTACGCTTTTGCAACCGCCGCAGTAAGAAATAGTAAAAACGGCCACTCTTTTTGTAACGAGTTTAAAGAACTTTTCGGTTTTTTGCCCGAAGTTGTCAGCGGTAAAATGGAAGCCCAGTTGGGCGTTCTTGGCGCGCTTTACGGCAAAGAAAGCGGTGCGGTTATAGATATAGGCGGTGCGTCAAGCGAAGTGGTAATCGTTAAAGATGGGGTAATTCGTTATTCTTATTCTATGCCTTACGGCGCGGTTACGTTAACGGACGCCTGCGGTAAAAACAAGCAAAAGGCAACCAATCTTTTGCAACGTCAGCTACAAAACTTTCCAGATATTTCCACTTTTAAAGATAATATGCCCACTTTTTACGGTATAGGTGGAACGGCTAATACTCTGGCGTTTATGGGTAGCGGATTAAAAGAGTACGATAGGGACAAGCTAAACGGCAGTATATTAACAAAAGAAGATCTTAATAAAAGGGTAGAAGAACTTTTTAAAATAAGTGAAACTACTCTTAAAGATAAATACAATATAAGCATTTTGCGCGCAAACGTAATTCATTCAGGCGCGCTTATTATGCAAACTTTACTCGATTACCTTTCTATAAGCGAAATCCTTTTAACGGAAAACGATAATTTAGAAGGGTATTATTTATTAAAAATTCAGGGGTTAGGTTATGAGGAGCAGGAAGATTGATGCAATTGTCAATCTTATAATTTTAGCGCTGTGGATGACGGTTGCACTCGTTCTTATCTTTTTTGCAAACGTAAAATTTTCCATTTCTGCGCTAGATATATTTATGTATTCACTTGCGGGATTTTTGGTGCATTACGCACTTTCGCTACTTTTTCACGAGTTAGGGCATTTGATTTTTGGCGCGTTTTGCCATATGAGGCCGATTTACGTTAATTTCGGGCTATTTTCAGTTAGAACTTATCCCGAAAAAAAAGTTGGGTTTTTTACCTATTTTTCACGCGAGGCAGGCGAAAGCAGTTTTGTCCCCAAGAAAAAAATCAAACCAAAGCACGTTAAAATTTTATCTTTAGGCGGTTTAATTTTTTCGCTAATTTACGCTTTGTTTTGCCTTTGTACTTTAATTTATTCATCTAATCCATTACTGTTTTGTTTTATGGGTATAGGCAGTTGTTCGGCGTTTTATCTTCTTACGGTAAACGTTTTGCCTTTTGATAAAACGTCAGACGGCGCTTTAATTTTAAACAAACAAGGCTATTGTGACGTAATAACTGCTGTATCTAACCACCAAATGAAAGTGATGCAGAACGTCGTTCCCGAAGAAGCGGTGGTTTTTAAAAAATCTTCAGAACCGTTTGCCGTTTATTATCACTACTGTTACCTGCTTATGCAAAACAGAAAGGAAGAAGCATATTATTTAATTCTTACCTTAGAAAACAAATTAAATGACTTAACAGACGACGAATATACGCTTTTATTCCCGGAAATCCTTTTTGTTTCTTGCATAAAAAACAGAATGGATGAAGATCTTAAAAACAGGGCAGAAGTTTTTTTTGCCGAAGAAGAAGCGCATCCTTCTGCAGTTAGGGCGCACTTTATTTATAGAAAGACCACGGGCGATAAAGAATGGGCAAAAATCTTGCTTGGCAGTTATAAAAATCTTTTAACTTCTTGCCCGAACTTTATCTTAAGTGTTGAAAAACAATTTTCCGAACATATTCACTAACGTTCAAAATAGCCGTTAATCGCGCTATAGCATACTTTTTCTTACTAAAGGAGCAATAAGTAATAAATGAAAGAATTTTTTGCAGTCGATTTACACACGGGAACTAGCGAAAGCGAAAAACTCGTTTCAAAGGTGTTAAGTGAAAAAACAACTAAAGAACAGGTCGACTTTTCTAACAAGATAAAAGAATACGAAAAAAAGGCGACTTTACCAACTTGGCTAGTTGTGGTAAGAGTTGTTGTTTTCATTCTTGCCGTTTTATTTTTTATGGCATTCTTTGCAAATCTAACGCAAGTAGAAGATGGGGATAAAATACCTTCGCAAAGTTGGATAGTTTTCGTTTTTGCCATCATTTGCCTAATCGCATCTTGCTTAGTTACTATAATAAAGAAAAGACGGGCTAAAAAAGTGGCAACAAGCCAGGAATATACAGACTGTATAAAGGGTGGAGAAGAACTTTACAAAAGATCTTTAAACGAACTTGGAATTCCACAAGACGCCCCAAGCGTTGACGTTTTTATCACGGTTTACACAACGAAAAGCGGTAAGGTAAAGCCCGCTACTAAACTGTTTGATTTCGTTAATACTTCCGTTAAAATTTTCAGCGACGAAAACACCTTTAGTTTTGCAGATCTACAAACTGTTTTCACCTTGCAAAAAAGTTGGTTTAAGGGATTTGAAAAAATAGAAAAAAGAGTTACTTTTAACGTATGGCATAAAGAAAAATCAAATCTTTCAGATGAATATAAGCAGTATGGAGTAAAGGTGAACGGCGGTGGCGTTTTATACGTTAAAAACTGCGTGAAAATTCTTTTCGAAAAGGATGAAACGCAATACTATATAGTTATTCCGCCATACGATAGCGATATGGTTTTAAGCCATATTCAAGGCACTAATAAAAAGATTAAAAAGAACAAATAATGAAAAAAGTAAAAATAACCGCCTTAAAACGTGCGGTACACGAAGATTTAATTTCTCTATACGAAAACCCCATTGAACACGCTTGCGACGTGAAAATAGGGCAGTCTTTTATAAGCGTTAACGGCGAAATGCCAGCGGGGTTTTGCCAAAGCGCGTGGTTTAGCCTTTCCGAATGGGTAGAACGTCTATCGCAGGGCGAAAGCAATTTTTACGGCGGTTGGATGAAGAATCCATATTCTGCTATGATTTCTTGTAACGATGGGTTTCGCCCCGTAAGTTTTTATCTTGAAGTTATAGATGAATAATAAAAAAACGCTGATAACGCACTTATAGCCCAACTTTTTAATAATTTTATTTACTAAAGAGAATTGTATGAACGCAAAAAAAGAATTTTCGCGCGCAAAAACAGCGTGCTATTTATCTAATATAACTATGGCAGTGGTGGCAATTTTGTCGCCACTTTTATTTGTAACTTTCCGTGAAGAATACGGCATAAGCTATACTGCGCTTGGGTTTTTAGCGGTTATTTGCTTTTGTTCGCAACTTGCAATAGACCTTGTTTTTTCATTCTTGCCAAAACTGTTCGATCCAATAAAAGCAATAAAAGTCACACCGCTTGTAACCACGATCGGTTTTATAGTTTACGGCCTAATGCCAATGATATTTAATAAGTACGTGTTTTTGTGGGTGGCAATAGGCACGGTGATTTTTTCGGTTGCGTCTGGGCTTAACGAAGTTTTAATAAGCCCGCTTGTGGCGTCTATCCCAAGCGATAACCCAGAACGGGAAATGAGTAATCTACATTCCGTTTATGCGTGGGGGGTAGTTGTAGTAGTAGTTTTAAGTACGGCGTTTTTAAAACTCGTTGGAAGAACAAACTGGTTTTATTTGCCCTTAATTTGGTCGGTGCTTGCGTTCGTTACCTTTATAATAATGATGAGCGCAAAGATGCCAAGCATTAAGCTTGGCAACGAAGGTGGAAAAAAGGATAGCGTTAAAATCACGCGGATACTACCTTACGCCTTGGTTATTTTCTTTGGTGGTGCAAGCGAAATTGCAATGACTCAATGGTGTTCAGGTTATTTAGAAAAGGTTATGGGGTTAAGCAAAACTTGGGGCGATATATTCGGGCTTGCGCTGTTTGCTTTGTTTTTAGGCTTAGGCAGAACGCTTTATGCAAAGCGCGGTAAAAATATCGAAAGAGTATTGTTTTTAGGCTTTGCGGTTGCAAGCGTTTGCTATATGGTTGCAGGGTTTGTTAGTATTCCTATAATTGCGCTTGGCGCGTGCGTGTTAACTGGTTTTTGCGTTTCTATGTTATGGCCAGGTACGTTGATATATTGTTCAAATAAATATCCGTCGGGCGGGGTAATTATGTATGCTTTGCTTGCCGCAGGCGGTGATTTAGGCGGATCTATAGCCCCGCAAGCGGTTGGCGCTGTTTCAGACTTGTTTGCAGTATCGCCTCTTGCTTTAAAATTAGCGCAAACTTTAAACTTAACAACCGAACAGGTTGGTATGAAAGCGGGTATATTATGCGCGGTAATTTTTCCCATATTAGGCGCGCTAACGGTGTTTTTAATAGAGCGTAAAAAAAACTAAAATAAAAGTGTTGATAATCGACCTATATCGGCACTTTTTTGTTTTGGTTTTTAAGTTGAAAGGAAATAAAAAAGACTTTTGTATATGTGTTTACTTGTTGAATTTTTAACATCTGTTTTACCTAAGTCATAAAACAAAATGCAATTATTTGGCAAAAAAATGTAAAACTATTTATTTTAATAAATAAGTTGCAGTAAATATAAAAAAATGATAAAATAAATTTGCGACATAAAATTTAATCCGTTAAAAAGTATACTTATAGGGCATAAGTGTACCTTTTCGCGTTACATAAAACCTTTTTAACGGGTTGATAAAAAATTTTGCGTCGCGGCAAAAGCGAAAGTCACTTTTATTAGGTCTCGTTTGCTTTTGTAAACGGCACTTTTTATTTTACGTTTTTGTTGGAGGTAAAAAATGAGAAACCGTTTTTATAAAATGCTTGTTTTAGCGTTAGCATTTGCTTTTGCACTTTGCTTAAGCGCTTCACTTACGGCGTGTGGAAAAGTTTCGGAGCAAAGCTATTTTTCTTTTAACAGTTTAACTGTGCAAGGTAATAACGTTTACGGCACGGTATCTAACGCGACGGAGGTTTTTGAATTTGAAAACGAAATAACTGCAGACAAAATGTGTGAATACGTTGTTAGTTTAGATGAATTCGGCATTCAAACCTCACTAACAAAAACAGTTCCGCTTGCTATTGGCGATAATACCTTTTATATATTCGAAAGCGTAGACGGCGCGCCTAAAAACACCTTTATTGTAACCATTCGCCGTAAGCCTGTTTATACTGTAACCTTTAATTCAAACTGCGGAACGCCTATTCAAAGTCAAACGGTGGAAGAAGGTTATTTGGCAAGCACGCCAACCGAACAAATAACAAAACTAGGTTATACTTTTACAGGTTGGGACTTTGATTTTACCGCCCCCATAACACAAAGCATAACCATTGATGCAAAATTTGAAGTAAAGCCCGAAATGGCAAACTTTAACTTTACCTCTAATTTTTCCACTTGCGAAATAACAAGTTTAAAAGATAACACCGTAACCCAAGTTATTATACCAGACTACGTAACTTCTATTGGTGATTCTGCGTTCTGGAGTTGTGATGGTTTAACGTCAGTGGTAATAGGTGAGGGTGTAACTTCTATTGGTGACTCTGCGTTCTATGGTTGCGATAGTTTAACGTCAGTAGAAACAGGTGATAGCGTAACTTCTATTGGTTCTTATGCGTTCGCTTATTGCAATAGTTTAACTTCAATAGAAATCCCAGCCTCCGTAACTTCTATTGGTGATTTGGCGTTCGCTAATTGCTATAGTTTAACGTCAGTAGAAATAGGTGATAGCGTAACTTCTATTGGTGATTTGGCGTTCTATGGTTGCAGAAGTTTAACAAGTATAATATTAAGTGAAGATAGCGCAAACTTTAAAGATATAGCTGGCAATTTGTATACCAAAGACGGAAAAACCTTGTTGCAGTATGCAATAGGTAAAAAAGACACTTCGTTCACTATACCAAACGGTGTGGAAACTATTGGTTCTTTTGCGTTCTATAATTGCGATAGTTTAACGTCAGTGGTAATAGGTGATAGCGTAACTTCTATTGGTTCTTCTGCGTTTGAGTATTGCAAGAGTTTAACGTCGGTAGTAATAGGCGATAGCGTAACTTCTATTGGTTCTTATGCGTTCGCTGGTTGCGATAGTTTAGCGTCAGTGGTAATAGGTGATAGCGTAACTTCTATTGGTCCTTCTGCGTTCGAGTATTGCAAGAGTTTAACGTCGGTAGTAATAGGTGATAGCGTAACTTTTATTGGTTCTTATGCGTTCGCTGATTGCGATAGTTTAACCTCAGTAGAAATAGGTGATAGCGTAACTTCTATTGGTTCTTATGCGTTCGCTGATTGCGATAGTTTAAATGAAATTAAGTTGCCATTTATTGGTAATACTAAAAACGGAACAATCAATACTCACTTTGGCTATATATTTGGTGCAAGTTCTTATTTTGACAATAATAGATACGTACCATCCTCTTTAAAAAAGGTTATTATCACAAGTGGTTCATCAATTGATACTAATACTTTCTATGGTTGCAGTGGTTTGGATAGCGTGGTCATCCCCGATAGCGTAACTTCTATTGGTTCTTATGCGTTCTATGGTTGCGATAGTTTAACGTCAGTAGAAACAGGTGATAGCGTAACTTCTATTGGATCTTATGCGCTCGCTTATTGCAATAGTTTAACTTCAATAGAAATCCCAGCCTCCGTAACTTCTATTGGTGATTTGGCGTTCGCTAATTGCTATAGTTTAACGTCAGTGGTAATAGGTGATAGCGTAACTTCTATTGGTTCTTCTGCGTTCACTAATTGCTATAGTTTAACGTCAGTAGAAATAGGTGATAGCGTAACTTCTATTGGTTTTTATGCGTTCTATAATTGCAGAAGTTTAACGTCAGTAGTAATAGATGATAGCGTAACTTCTATTGGTTCTTTTGCGTTCTATAATTGCGATAGTTTAACGTCAGTGGTAATAGGTGATAGCGTAACGTCTATTGGTTCTTCTGCGTTTGAGTATTGCAAGAGTTTAACGTCGGTAGTAATAGGCGATAGCGTAACTTCTATTGGTGATTGTGCGTTCGCTTATTGCTATAGTTTAACGTCAGTAGTAATAGGTGATAGCGTAACTTCTATTGGTCCTTCTGCGTTCGAGTATTGCAAGAGTTTAACGTCGGTAGTAATAGGTGATAGCGTAACTTCTATTGGTTCTTTTGCGTTCTATAATTGCGATAGTTTAACTTCGATTAAATACCGTGGAACACAAAGCCAGTGGAATGCTATTTCAAAGAGTGATTCTTGGGATTACGGTGCTGGTGATTACGCCATAACCTATAATTATGTTGGTGAGTAATTTTTAATAATAAAAAGAGTGTTTTCATCCATTTTTTTGTTACAAACAAAGTAAGAAGATATGAATAAATTTCCACAAGTGTTATTATTAGGTAATGGTATTAATCGTGCTAAAAACGAAAAAATCAACGTTAATATACAAAAAGAAAACTCGGCTTTATTGAAGCCGAGTTTTATAAATTATACATTAAAAATCTCTTATAATAAATTAAGCAACGTGTTTTCATTTGCGCTTTATTTTAAGGAAAAATATTTTTAAAAGTGGCGTTATAGCACGATTAACGCCACTTTATATCAAAAATAACACTATTTAATTTCTTCAAAGTCTGCATAGCCGTGTTTGCAAAGCGGGCAAACTATATCTTCAGGCAGAGTATCACCTTCGTAAATCCAACCGCAAATCTTGCAAACGAATCCTTTTTTGCCTTCCGTTTGTGGTTTTGGTTTAACGTGTGAATGGTAGTAAGAATAGGTCATAGTGGGTTTATCTGAAATAACGCGGGCTTCGCTAACTTCGCAAACGAACATTCCGTGCGTGCCTAAATCTACGTATTGTTCTACCTTTAAAGACATAAACGAGTTGATGTTTTTAGGTAAGAAAACAAGGCCGTTATCCGAACGCAAAGGAGTGCAGTCTTCAAATTTATTAGTGTTTCTACCGCTTGTGAAACCAAACTTTTCAAAAACGGCAAAAGGCGCTTCTTCTGTTAGGCAGTTGACGTTCATTTTGCCTGTTTGTTTAATTACGTGATGAGAATAATTTTCTTTATTTATAGTAACTGCAATACGGTTTGGCGAGTTGGTTACTTGGCTAACCGTGTTAACTATAAGGCCGTTATCCTTTTTTCCGTCGTTACAAGTAACAACGTATAATCCGTAACCTATATTGAAAAGTGCAGATAAATCGTTTTTGTTTGCCAAATCGCTTTTTGCAACGTATTCTTTGCAAAGTTCTTCCGCTAATGCGCTTATTTGATTTGTGGACTGTTCGTTTAAAGATGATAAAATAGAAACGTTATTTTCTGCGTAAGTTAAATTCTTGCTTTGTTCAAGCATACCTTTCATAACTTTGGTTGCCATGGGCGCCCAGCTTCCGTTTTCTATAAAAGCAACCGTGCGATTTTGGTAATTACGTTCGGTTAAATGGTTGATAAATTCGCGCATAAAGGGGAAAATATCAGCGTTATAAGTGGTGGTGGCAAGAACTATTTTGCTATATCTAAAAGCGTCTTCAACCGCTTCTGCCATATCACATCTTGCAAGGTCGTTTACCACTACTTTGGGTGCGCCTAGCGCTTTTAGTTTTTCTTCAAGTGCTAAAACGGCTTTTTTAGTATTTCCGTAAATCGAAGTATAGGCTATAACTATGCCTTCTTCTTCAGGCTGGTAAGAAGACCAAATATTGTAAAGATTAATATAATAACCCAAATTTTCGGTTAAAATAGGACCGTGCAAGGGGCATATGATAGAAATATCAAGGGTGCTTGCCTTTTTTAAGAGCGCCTGAACTTGCGCGCCGTACTTGCCAACGATACCTATATAATATCTTCTTGCTTCGCAAGCCCAGTCTTCTTCTACGTCTAATGCGCCGAATTTACCGAATCCGTCTGCCGAAAATAGTATTTTATCGGTAGAATCGTAGGTAACTATAACTTCGGGCCAGTGAACCATGGGTGCGGTAACGAAGGTAAGAAGGTGTTTGCCAAGGCTTAACGTGTCCCCTTCGCCAACGACTAATCTGCGCCCGTCAAAATCAGTTCCAAAATAGTTTTTCATCATGGTGAACGCCTTTATAGAAGAAACTATTATGGCGTTAGGATAGGTTTTTGCAAAGTTTAAAACGTTTGCCGAATGGTCTGGCTCCATATGTTGCACTATAAGATAGTCTGGCTGTTTGCCGTTTAGCGCGTTTTGTAAGTTATCGAACCATTCGTGCGTAAAGTGCGCGTCTACCGTATCCATAACGGCGATTTTTTTATCCATAATAACGTATGAGTTATACGCCATGCCGTTAGGCACTACGTACTGACCTTCAAAAAGGTCTACTTCGTGGTCGTTAACGCCTATATATATAACGTCGTTTGTAATTTTCATTTACTTACCTCTATCTATTAATTGATAAATTTTATTTACCGCTTATAATTATATCCAAATTCACTAAAAAAAACAAGAAAAATTAGTCGTTTAAAATTTTTCCGTCGGTAGAAATAGTTACAATTTGCCAAGGTATAAATTTACCGCTGTTTATAAGCGCTTGTTTTACCGCTCTTTCTATTCCACCGCAGCAAGGTACTTCCATTCTTACCACTATTACGCTTTTTATATCGTTTTGGCTAATTATCTGCGTGAGTTTTTGTGTGTAATCGCCATCATCAAGTTTTGGGCATCCTATTAAAGTCACGTGATTTTTTATAAAATCTTGGTGGAAATTACCGTAAGCGTATGCCGTACAGTCTGCCGCTATCAGTAAATTTGCCCTTTCAAAATAAGGGGCGCTTGACGGCACTAATTTTATTTGGCATGGCCATTGCATTAGTTCGCTTTGTATTTTTGCGCTTTCCTGCGCCCTTTCCCTTTGCTGGCGGTTAATTGCTTTGCTCGTCATTCCGGGGCAACCGGTAGGTGGGCAAGAATGCGGTTTGTCATTAGCGATTTTTTGCGCTTTCGCCATTAAAACGGCTTGTTCGTCGTATGCGGGGGCTTCTCTTTCTTCAAAGGATATAGCGCCCGTAGGGCAGGCGGGTAAACAGTCGCCAAGCCCGTCACAATAATGCTCGCGGGCAAGTTTTGCCTTGCCACTCACCATCTCTATAGCCCCTTCGTGGCATGCGTTAGCGCACGCACCGCAACCGTTACACTTTTCTTCGTCTATCTTTATTATCTTTCTTATCATTTTAATATTCCTTTTTCGTTATTTTATTTATTATTTTTATTTGGCGTTTTTCTTTCGCTTGCCTTCACGCCCATATTTTACTATAATTAAACAAAAAAGTATGTTGAAATTTCAACAAAATTTAAAAAATATGAAAAATTATTACAAAGTTTTAAAAAATTGCCCCCTTTTTAAGGGAATAATGGAAGAAGATTTATCTAAATTGCTTAACTAATTTGGCGCAAAGGTTATTGAGTTTGATAAAAAATATACTATTATCGCAGAAGAAAGTCTTTCTAAGCAAGTTGGAGTTATGCTTTTAGGTAGTGCAAATATAAACAAAACCGATTATTACGGCAACAGAAGTATTTTATCTAACGTTAAAGAAGGCGAAATATTCGGCGAAGCCTTTGCCTGTGCAGAAGTACCGTCTGCAGTTAGCGTTATTGCCGAAGAATACTGTAAGGTTTTATTTATAGAAAGTAGCCGTATCTTGCGTTCTTGTAGTAACGGTTGTTTGTTTCATCAAAAACTGATATATAATCTTATGCAGGATATCGCTTTAAAAAACGTTGCTTTTCATCAAAAGATGCAAATAACTTCTAAGCGTACAACGCGAGAAAAGCTTTTGGCATATTTAAACTTTTGCGCTCGCCAAAAGGGTAGCAACTATTTTGAAATACCATTTGATCGCCAAGAACTTGCCGATTATTTGCAAGTGGATAGAAGCGGGCTTAGCGTAGAAATAGGCAAGCTAAAAAATGAAGGGTTAATAGAAAACTTTAAAAACCGTTTTAGATTGCTAAAATAAAGAAATATTATTTATCACAAAAATAAATAGTTGTAGTTAAAACGTTACCTATAAGCCGTTAATCGCGCTATAGGGCGGTTTTTAGAAAAAATAAAGAGCAAGCTAACTAAAATAAAGTTGGTTTACTCTTTTTTTTGTGATATAGGGGTTTATAAATATTTCTTTTTATCGCGTAAAAAACGTGCTAAGATCTTTTTGGGCGCTGTTAAAATAAAACGTCTTTTTAGATTTTAGTTTTGATGCGGTTTATTGCTAATAAAATTAACCGCTTTTTACGTTATCGGCTATTTTAAAAGTTGAAAACTTTGTGTTTTTTGAAGTTTTAAAACTGCACAATACCTTGCCTTAACTGGCCGTTAATCGCCATATAGCAGGGTTTTTTGTTTTTTTAGCGGAATTATTTTTCAAATTCTTTGGCAACTTCTTTTAATAAATCGCGTATTTTTAGGTGTTGTGGGCAAATTTCTTCACACGCACCGCACTCTATACAAGCGCTTGCCTTTCCGCCACGACTAGTGTAGGCGTTATAGTGCCATTGTCTTGAAATGCCGGTGAACACCTTTTGTTCGTTGAAGCAAGAAAATAAATCGGGTATGCGAATCTTTTGCGGGCAACCTTCGGTGCAGTAACGGCAAGCGGTGCAAGGTATAACCACAAGATCGCTTATAATCTTTTTAACTTGGTCTATCGCTTGAAATTCGCTTTGGGTAAGCGGTTTAAAATCTTTCATGTAAGAAAGATTGTCTTGCATTTGCTCTATATCGCTCATGCCAGATAAAACCATAAGGTTATTTTCAAAACTGCAGGCAAATCTAATCGCGTAGCTTGCAGGCGACAAATCGCCAAGTTTTGCAAAAACCTCCGTTGCCTTTTGGGGCAATTTTACAAGTTGTCCACCTTTTACGGGCTCCATAATAATGCAGGGTTTACCGTGTTTAAGGCAAACGTCGTAACACGCGCGCGACTGAACTTCGGCGTCTTCGTAATCTAAGTAGTTAAACTGAATTTGTACTATTTCTATTTGCGGGTATTCCTTTAAAATCAAATCTAAATAGTCCGCGCTATCGTGAAAAGAAAGCCCAACGTGTTTAACTTTGCCTTCTTTTTTAAGTTCAAAGGCTTGTTCGTATGCTTTGCACGCCTTATAATGGGGGTAATTGCCACGACCTTGCGCGTGCATAAGGTAAAAGTCGAAATAGTCTACTCCGCACGCCTTAAGCTGAATTTCAAAGATTTTTCTAACGTCTTCTTCGCTTTTAAAATATCCGCCGGAAAGTTTGTTGGTAAGAATAAAACTATCGCGCGGGTAGCGTTTAACCACGCCTTCGCGAATTGCTATTTCGCTTTTTCCTTCAATGTATCCGTGCGCGGTATCAAAATAATTAAAACCCGCGTCCATAAAGGCATCTGCCATTTGTATAAATTGCTCTAAATCCACTTCTTCGCCTTTCATCGGCAAACGCATACATCCAAAACCGAAGTTTTTGGGTAATTTTTTAACGAGTTCAGGGTTAAAATTATTCATTATTTTACTCCTTAAAGTTCTTTTAAAACGGGAAATACTCCGTTGAAGTCAATAAAAATCGCTTTCATTTCGTTAAAAGCCTTTTTATAATGGTTTTATTATATCAAATCTTTAAAAAAAGTCAATAAAAACTTAAAAAAAAACTAATACTTAATGAAAATAATGCGTTTATAGAGTAAATAAGGAAAAAAGTGGCATAAGGATGCAAAAAATTAATAAGAAAAAGCCTTTTAAATATATTAATTCACAATCAGTGCGAAAATTGTGGAAAAACGCGTATAAAAATCACGTTATTTATACCTTTAGGTATAAAAAAATGCAAAAAACGCTTTACAAATTTCTTTCTATATTATATAATATATTTATATAAATATATTAAATTCGCGCGTGCGTGAAAGAAGCGGTAAATTCGCGCGAAAAACAAAATTGTTATTCACTTTTTATCATTAGTGAAAGCGAGGTAAAATAATGGAAATGGAAGAAAAGGCAGGCGTTGTTAACACGCAATACGGCGAAGGTCAAATTCAGGTTTTAGAAGGGCTTGAACACGTTCGTAAAAGACCTGGTATGTATATCGGCACAACCGATTTGCGCGGGCTTCACCATCTTATTCAAGAAATAGTAGATAACTCTATAGACGAAGCGCTTGCAGGCCACTGCAATACTATTAACGTATGTATTAACGGCGACGGATCTTGTTCAGTAACCGATAATGGGCGCGGTATCCCCACGGGTATTCACCCCACCGAAGGCGTATCTGCCGTTCAGGTAGTTTTAACCAAACTAAACGCCGGTGGTAAATTCGGCGGTGGCGGTTACAAAATTTCAGGCGGACTTCACGGCGTAGGTTTATCGGTTGTTAACGCGCTCTCTGAATGGCTTGAAGTTGAAGTTTGCCAAAACGGCAACCGTTACAAGCAAATTTATAACCGCGGTGTTCCCCAGCGCGAACTTCAAATCATTGGCGCAAGCGAAATTACCGGCACTAAGGTAACCTTTATGCCAGACGCCGATATTTTTGAAAGCACCGTTTTTAATTACGATACCGTAAAAGTACGTCTTCGCGAACTCGCTTACCTTAACAAGGGTTTAAGAATCACCATTGAAGATAAGCGTGAAGGTCAAGAAGCGGCAGACGATTTTTATTACGAAGGCGGTATTCGCCACTTCGTTGAAGATTTAAACCGCAACAAAGAAACCATGTTCGCAGAACCCTTCTACTTTGAACATATTTACGGTGACGTAACAATTGAACTCGCCCTTTCTTATAACGATAGTTTTAACGAAACGATATATACTTTTGCAAACAACATCAACACCCACGAAGGCGGAGCGCACTTAGAAGGTTTTAAATTTGCGCTAACCAAAATCGTAAACGAAAGGGGAAGAACGTTAAATCTTTTAAAAGAAAGCGATTCTCTTTCTGGTGAAGACGTGCGTGAAGGCATAACCGCAGTAATTTCGGTTAAACTTCCCGAACCGCAGTTCGAAGGGCAAACCAAAACCAAACTCGGCAACGCAGAAATTCGCCCCTTAGTTCAAAGGGCTATGACCGAAGTTTTCGGCTCTTATTTAGAAGAAAACCCATCTGCTGCAAAAGAAGTAATAATGAAATGTATTACCGCAAAAAGAGCGAGAGAGGCGGCAAGAAAGGCGCGTGAAGCAACGCGTAAAAGCGCGTTCGAAAGCGTGGCTCTTCCCGGCAAACTTGCAGACTGTTCTGAAAAGAACGCCCAACTTTGCGAAATTTTTATCGTCGAAGGGGACTCTGCAGGCGGTACTGCAAAACAGGGTAGAGATAGACGTTTCCAAGCGATTTTGCCCTTACGCGGTAAAATTCTAAACGTAGAAAAGGTGCGCCCCAACCGCGCTTTAGAAAACGAAGAAATTAAAAGCATGATTACCGCGTTTGGCGGTGGTATGCAAGAAGATTTTGACGTTTCTAAAATACGTTACGACCGTATCATTTGCATGACCGACGCGGACGTAGACGGTAGCCACATCAGAATACTTTTACTTACCTTCTTCTTTAGATATATGCGCCCCTTAATAGAACAGGGCCACGTATATATCGCTCAACCCCCCTTATACAAATTAACCAAGGGTAAAGTTGAAAAATACTGTTATTCAGATGAAGAGTTAAAAAGAGAACTTGAAGCGCTTGGTAAATGCGATATTCAACGTTATAAAGGTCTTGGCGAAATGAACGCCGAACAACTTTGGGATACAACTATGAATCCCGCAACCAGAACCTTACTTCGCGTTTCT
The DNA here is from genome assembly GCA_045596285.1 of Christensenellaceae bacterium. GTDB lineage: Bacteria > Bacillota > Clostridia > Christensenellales > Borkfalkiaceae > HGM11416. The sequence goes on from JAZOCA010000021.1 coordinate 21,026, forward strand.
ATGGAAGATGCGCAAGAAGCCGAAAACACCTTTAGTTTACTTATGGGCGATCAACCTGAACTCCGCCGTAAGTTTATTGAAGAAAACTCTAAACTCGTTGAAAATCTTGACGTATAAGGCGATTAAAGGAGAATTAGCATGGCAAAGAAAGAATTTAACTCTGCTTTAACAGATGAATTTCGTAAGACGTTAGAGCAGACGAATATAATAAATATAGAAGTAGATAACGAACTTAAAAAGTCCTTTATCGCATACGCTATGGCGGTTAACGTATCGCGTGCTATTCCCGACGTGCGCGACGGTTTAAAGCCCGTTCACAGAAGAATACTTTACTCTATGAACGAAATGGGTTTAACCCCCGAAAAGGCGTATAAAAAATGTGCTGCAATCGTCGGTGACGTTCTTGGTAAATACCATCCCCACGGCGATAGTTCAGTTTACGATGCGTTAGTTCGTTTAGCTCAAGATTTCTCTATCAACCTACCCCTTGTAGACGGGCACGGAAACTTCGGTTCTGTAGACGGCGACCCCCCAGCGGCTTACCGTTACACCGAAGCAAAAATGAGTAAACTCGCGGTAGAAATGCTTCGCGATATCGATAAGGAAACGGTTGACTTTTATCCTAACTTCGACGATACCAGAATGCAACCCACCGTACTTCCTGCAAAGTTCCCCAACTTGCTTGTTAACGGATCAGATGGTATTGCGGTTGGTATGGCAACAAACATTCCCCCGCACAACCTAACCGAAGTTATTAACGGCACTATCGCCTTAATAGAAAACCCAGAAATTACTATCGACGAGCTTATGGAACACATTCCCGCTCCCGATTATCCCACGGGTGCAATTCAACTTGGCAGAGCGGGTGTTAAAAACGCCTATAGAACTGGTCGCGGTAGCGTTATTTTAAGAAGTAGATGCGAAATTGAAGATTTTGCTAACGGCACTCGCCATAGAATAGTAGTTACCGAACTTCCTTACCAGGTAAACAAAGAAAAACTCATTAAATACATAGTAGAACTCGTTAAAGATAAGCGTGTGGAAGGCATTGCGGATATCAACGACGAATCAGACCGTCACGGTATGCGTATCGTTATAGACTGCAAGAAGGATGCTAACCCACAAGTTCTATTAAATACTTTATATAAGCACACCGAACTTCAGGTAAGCAACGGCATTACCTTGCTTGCTCTTTTAGACGGCGAGCCTAAAGTTCTTAACTTAAAACAAATTCTTGAAGCTTACGTTAAACACCAAGTAGACGTAGTTACAAGAAGAACTAAATACGATCTTGCTAAAACTGAAGAACGCGAACATATCGTTAAAGGTTTAGTTATTGCCCTTTCTTCTATAGACGAAGTTATTGCGGTAATCAAACGCTCGCGCGATCGTCAAGAAGCAATGGCGAACTTAGTTGAGTCCTTTAACCTTACCGATAAGCAAGCAGGCGCTATTTTGGATATGAGATTGCAACGCTTAACTTCCTTAGAAGTTGAAAAATTGCAAGCCGAACTTGAAGAATTAGATAGAATCATGGCAGATCTTAAAGATATTTTAGCCCGTCCGGAAAGAATTCTTGCTATTATTAAGAACGAACTTATCGAACTACGCGATAAATATCCTTCTCCCAGAAAAACCGAACTTTCTTACGACGTTTCAGAAATTGATATTGCAGATCTCGTTAAGAAAGAAGACGTGGTTATCAGCGTTACCCACTTCGGTTATATCAAACGCCTTTCTTTAGAAGAATACAAAACGCAAAAACGCGGTGGTCGCGGTGTTACCGGTCATAAACCCAAGGAAGAAGATTTCGTTGAAGATATGTTTATTTCTTCTACTCACGACCGTCTGCTTATGTTTACTAACTTCGGTAAAGTATACAGACTTATGGGTTACGAAATTCCCGAAGCATTAAAGGCAGCAAGGGGTAGAGCGCTCGTTAACCTATTGCCCTTAGCCGACGGCGAACACGTTTCTGCAGTTATTCCTTTGAATCCCACGGTGGCGGATCTTGGCGAAGATGAAAATGAAGGCGAAGTAGTTAGCGAAGTAGTCCAAGCAACCGTAGAAGGCGAAACCGCACAAGAACAAGAAGATAGCGAATGTGCTACCGTAGACGGTAAGAAGTATATCGTTATGGCAACCCGTCGCGGTTTAATCAAGAAAACTGCTGTATCAGAATTTGATAATATAAGAAAGAACGGTAAGATAGCAATTAACCTTAACGAAGGCGACGAACTTATTTCTGTTCAAGTATCTTCTGGCGAAGATGAAATTTTAGCCGCTTCTTACGAAGGTAAGTGTATAAGATTCAGCGAAAAAGACGTGCGCGCAATGGGACGTGATACCCAAGGCGTTCGCTGTATGCTTATAAGCGAAGAAGATAGAATCGTTGAAATGACTGTTGTAAAGGAAGGCTACGACGTATTTACTATAAGTTCTAACGGCTTTGGTAAGCGTAGTGATATAGAAGATTACCGTTTACAATCGCGTGGCGGTAAGGGTATTAAAGCGGGTGTATTCAACGATAAAACAGGCCGTTTAGTAAGCTTAAAATTAGTTAAAGAAGATAACGATATTATGCTTATTGCAGATAACGGAATAGTTATTCGTACCCCCGCGTGTGATATTTCTAAAATCGGGCGCGATACCAAGGGTGTTAAAGTTATGCGTGTAGACGGCGCAAGGGTAGTTACCGTTGCTATCGTCGCACATCAAGAAGAAGAAAAAGAAGAACTTTCTAATGAAGTGGACGAAAATGCAGAAGTAGTTTTAACTGAAGAAGGCGAAGTTCAAACTGCATCTATTGAAAACGACGAAGTTTTAATAGGTAGCGAAGATGCTTTTCAAGAAGAAAGCAACGGGGAAGAAGAATAGGCTAAAACGCTTGCTAAAGAAAATCTAAAATTTTTTATAAAACATGCGATAACCGTCTTATAGCGTGGCTTTTATAAATAAAACAAAAAAGAAGGGCGAAAAAAACATTTTTTACGCCCTTTTTTATAATCTTAAAACCACGCTTTAATTGACTAAAAATTTGAAAAAATAAACGATAAAAACAAAAAGAAATTTTATTAAGCTTTAGTTATTATAAGTTTATTTTAAAAGGTTAGTTTTAACGGGAATTTATCGCTTTTTATAAAATACTAAATATTAATAAAAGTTGCGTTAATCGCACTATACACCCACTTTTTAACGTTTAAGGAGAAATTTTATGCCTTTATTGATCATAAGTAGCGATATTACAAAAGTTAAGTGCGACGCAATAGTTAACGCTGCGAGTATCAGTTTGCTTGGCGGTGGTGGAGTAGACGGCGCAATTCATAAAGCCGCGGGCGCTGAACTTTTAAAAGAATGTAAAAGTCTTGGCGGTTGTAAAACGGGCGACGCTAAAGTTACAATGGGGTATAATTTGCCTTGTAAGTACGTAATTCACACCGTTGGTCCGATTTGGTGTGGCGGAAATAACGGCGAGCGCGAACTGCTAGAAAGTTGTTATAAAAAATCGCTTGCGCTTGCCAAACAAATGGGGTGCGAAAGCGTTGCCTTTCCGCTTATTTCTTCGGGTATTTACGGTTACCCTAAAGACAAAGCTTTGCAGGTTGCAACTTCGGTTATAGAAGAGTTTTTACTTCTTAACGAACTAACCGTTTACATGGTTATTTACGATAAATGCGATTTTATTATAGACGCCGACCTTTATCATTCAGTAAGCGGTTATCTACAAAATAATTTATACGAACTTCTCGCACGTAAGTCTGATTTTTGCAGTCCTTCTTCCAGTAACTTCTTTTCATTTAAAGCAAGCCGGGCGCAAAAAAGTACCGCTGAGTATGATGATGAGTTTGCTTTTTTAGAAGAAGATTTAAACGAATCAGAGGAGATTGAAGAGTTTAAATGCGAAGATGATTTATCTACTAGCATTAAAGAACTTTCAGAAAAGAGTGAATATTCTAAAAAAGAAGTGTTTAATAACCCTCCTTTAACCTTAGGTAGCATCACTCAAAAACCGCGCAGTTCTAAGCAGGTTACTCTTGAAGATATGCTTGCCAAAATGGATGATAATTTTGCAGTTACCTTGCTTAAACTTATAGATTTAAAAGGTATTAGCGACGTAGAATGTTATAAAAAAGCAAACGTAAGCAAGCAAACCTGGTATAAAATTATGAACGAAAGGGATTACAGGCCTAGCAAAAACACCGTTTTATGTTTTGCAATCGCCTTAAAACTTACCCTTGAAGAAACAGAAAAACTGCTTGCAACGGTGGGTTTTACACTTTCTAAAAGCAGTAAGTTCGATATTATTATAGAATACTTTATTTTAAATGAAGAATATAACGTCTTTATCATTAACGAAACGCTTTTTAAGTTCGATCAAGTTTGTTTGGGCGGGTAAAATTTTGCCTATAAAGTGCGATCAAAAGAAATTTTAAACAAGCAAAGGCGCGGTAAATCGTCAATTTACCAAAAATAAAAATAAATAGTGTATAATACGGTTGTAATTTAACTTACAGCCGTTTTTTATTTGCGGTTTAGTAGTTAAAAAATATTTTAAGGAGATTTTATTATGACGAAGAAAATTGATAACGTAGAGCCACGCGGTGTTCCAAAGGAAATCCAAGAAAAAATTAACGACTCACAAAATAGCGCAAAAGAAGAAGGCGAGCAATCAAACGGCGTTTGCGAACTCGTTTTTATTTTAGATAAAAGCGGATCTATGTCTGGTATGGAAAAGGACGTTATCGGCGGGTTTAACGCTATGATAGAAAAACAAAAGAAAAATCCCGGCAAAGTTTACGTTTCCACCGTGCTGTTTTCTACCTTTTGCCAAGTATTGCACGATAGAAAGCCCTTAGAAGAAATTCAACCTTTAACCGAAGAAGATTACGCGGTTGGCGGATGCACCGCGCTGTTAGATGCCTTAGGTGATGCGATTAAACACGTTAGAAACATTCATAAATACGCCCGCAAAGAAGACGTTCCCAAAAACACGATTTTCGTAATCACCACAGACGGCTTCGAAAACGCAAGCAAAAATTATTCTTATAGCGATATAAAGAAGGAAATTAAAAAACAAGAAGAGCAGGGCTGGGAATTTTTATTTTTAGCGGCTAATATAGATGCGGCTGCAACTGCTCGTTCAATAGGGATAAGTGAAAAGCGCGCCACAAATTATCGCGTAGAAGAAGATACTGCCTTTATGTTTAATGAAGTTAGTGAAACCCTTTCTTGCTATCGCGAAAGCGGTGTTATTAAAGAAAACTGGGATAAAGAACTTAAAAAGAAATATAACTCTAAAAGAAAGTAAAGTGCCGCGAGTCGCGCTATAGCCCCGCTTTTTTAATTCAAAAAACAATATAAAAAGCATTAAATATTAACTTTTTTTATATTATAAAAGACTAACGAAAAAGTTCGTTAGTCTTTTTGTTTGTTTAAAGTTTAAGTGAAAAGAATTATATTTTTATTTACTTTTAATAATTTATAAAGATGTAAAGAACAAAAAAATTAGTCTAAAAGGCAATCTTCTAAGAAATCTAAGTCTTCGTAAGTGAAGTGCCCGTCCGCGCACATCATTGCAATACAAAGGGTAACGAAAGATATTCTTTCTTTCGCTGGCAGAACACGGCAAAATCCTTTAACGTCTAATTTTAATTGTACTTCCTGTCTTCTTACGTCGTCAAATTGTTCGCAGTAATATTCGTAATTACAATCTGAAATATGAAAGACGTTTTGCATGAATTCCCATTCCCCGCGTGAAAAATATCCGTCTAAAACGGTGCAAACAAGCAAAGTATCTATAATGGCGGCGGTTGCTTTTTCTCTTCCTATACGCCCGTTTAAATAGTAAGCTAAATCCCAGTAACAGTCTTCGCCTAGTTTGCCAAGTTGGCTTGCGCTTAGTGATTTACACTTGTTTACAATATCGTTAACTCTTGCCATAAAATAATCTCCTTGCTATATTAATCGATTGAGTTGTTTTTTAATGTGCCGCAAGTCGCGCTATAGCGCGGTTTTTTTACAATAAAAATCATTTTTAACAATAAAGGCTACGTATATATTATGCGTAGCCTTAAAAATTTACAGTTTAATTTACTTACCTATTATAATAAAGATCCTGCTTCTTCGTCAATAATTAAAGTACAGTCGGGGTGAAGTTGAAGAACGCTTGCGGGTAAGCTTTCGGTAACTGCGCCGTGAATCATACCGTAAACGGCTTTAGCCTTGTTTGCACCGCTTGCTAAAATTAAAATCTTCTTAGCGTTCATAATATTTTTAAGTCCCATAGTAAATGCTTGGCGTGGAACTTCAGAAATATCGTTAAACAGTCTTGCGTTATCTTTAATAGTGCTTTCCTGAAGGTCTACTACGTGGGTAACGCTACCAAAGGGAGTACCGGGTTCGTTAAATGCGATATGGCCGTTAGAGCCTAAACCCAAAAGTTGAATATCCTGTTGAAGCTTTGCAAGCACGGCGTTATATCTTGCACATTCTTCTTCTGCGTTTTCCGCTTTGCCGTTTTCGATATTAGTATTATTTAAATCAATGTCGATATGATTAAAAAGGTTATCGCGCATAAAGTAAACGTAACTTTGGTCGCTTGAAACGTCTAATCCCTTATATTCGTCTAAGTTAACGGTTTTAATTTTTTTGTAAGATGTGCCGTTTTTGCAATCTTCAATCATTTTTTTGTATAACCCGATAGGGGTAGTGCCGGTAGCAAGGCCTAAAACTGCATCTGGCTTAGAAGTAACCACTTCTTTCATAACTTCAAAGGCCTTTTGGCTCATTTGTTCGTAGTCTTTAACTTTAATTACTTTCATATTATTCTCCTAAAATAAAATGTGAACGATATTATTATATCGCACGTAACGATAATATTATATCACTTTTTTTTGCTTAAATCAACCCGCTGGGTGTTTTATTGTAAGTGCATGCACTTTTTAAGTCTTTTAGTGAAAAGATAAAAGGACTTATAGCTTATCTTCGTATCTTATCGCCGTTAGTTTTTCTCCGTTTGCTTCAAGCCGGCATATGCGTGCGGTTCGATCGTCTTTAGCAATGCGGGTATCCGGTTGCAAATCTCTGCCGTGGTATATTGCATACAAAACTCCGGCCACTTTAATTACGCTATTATGCCCTGTGCCTGCTTCAAATTCGTTTTTACTTATAAGGGGGCAGTAGGTATTTTCGTTTGGGTATTTTGTAAATTTTATTTTGGTTAGGTCGCGCTCGCTCGTGTGCGCAAATGCGTAGCCAAGATAGTAATATTCGTTTTGATAGCAGTTGCCCGAATAAATTAGGTAGTGATTATTGCCTTCGTTAAAGTAAAACGCCCCTTCTAAGGTGTGCCAATGTTGCCCCTGTTTAAACCTGTTTTTCATAAAGATTTCTTCATCTAAGGTTGGGCGAACCACAGCAATGGGATTACCGCATGGCGTATAAGGGTCTTTCATTTTATCAACTACAACGTAAGTTCCCGCGCGTTCTGCTTGATAATCGTTAACCGAATAAAAAATAAACAATCCCGCTTCGTTAGTAACCACGTGCGCGTCTATAGAAAAAGGTTCTATTATTTGTTTTGCATTTTCAAACGGTCCAAGTGGACTAGCGCTTTTTGCAACGTGCATTGCTTGCAGGTGTACGTCGTCGCTATCTTTTGGCATACAAGAAAAATACAAATAATAAGTACCGTTAATAAAGGTTACGGCAGGCGCCCAGTATTCTTTTTTGTTCGGCATACTAAACACCACGCCCGCGTCTTTATATTCGTCGGTCAACCCGTTTGCAACGTAGGCGTGAACGCCATCTTGTCCGGTAACGTAAAGATAAAACTTGCCGTCTGCTCCCTTTAAAAGATACGGATCGGGTTGAGAGTTATACTGACCTTCTTTATAGTGAATTAATTTCATGTGTTAACCCCTAGTTTTTCTATTATTTAACTTTTTCATTATAACACCATACTAAACTTTTGTCAATAGAAGATAAAAAAAATAGCGATTGCATCTAAAACGGGCGAAGTCGTATTTTTCGCCCGTAAAAAATTATATTTTGTTAAGTTGCCGCAAGTCTCACTATAGCGCTATTTTTACAAATATAAGCAATTAAATTAGGGCAACGGCAGAATAAACGGTTGATTTTTTAAAGCAATAAACATACTTAAACTAAAACATGTTTTTTACCACTTGCGTTACAGAGTCTAAAATATAAAAAAGTTAATTATAAGAGCAATAACGCCGTAATAAACGGTTGCAGAAACCAAGTCGCTTGCGGTGGTTATTAGTGGCCCGGAAGCAGCGGCGGGGTCTATTCCTATTTTTTTGAATAATACTGGAACTGCACAACCGCAAAAACCCGAAACGGTCATAGAAACAACAAGGGCAAAGGCTATGCAAGCAGAAAGAGCAAAGGATCTATCTACCGGCATGTTTTTAAATAAAAATACGTAAAGCCCTAATATGATAAAACTGATAATCGCTAAAGTTAATCCGTTGGTAAAGGCTATAAGAGTTTCTCTTAAAAACATTTGGCGAATTTGCTTGCGCGGGGTGCTTTGCGAAAGATTTCTTATGGTTACGCCAAGCGCTTGCGTTCCGCTGTTACCGCTCATGCCAAGTATCATGGGTTGGAAAAAAGCAAGTAAGGGCAGGGTTGCGATAACCCAGTCGAAAGTGCCTATCAAAGCGGAAACTAATAGGCTTAAAAACAGTAGGGCAATAAGCCAAGGAAGCCTTAGGGCAAGGTTTTTAATAACCCCGCTTTTTTCTTCGGGGCTTTCGGTTAAACCTGCTAGTTTAGAATAGTCTTCATCCAGTTCATCTTGCACCGCTTCAACTACGTCTATGCCGGTAAGTACGCCTATAAGGCGATTATCGTTATCTACTATGGGTAAAGATTCTTCTGAATATTCTTTTAAAAGGTCTATAACGTCCGCAGTTTTTAGGTTTGCGTTAAAGGATGGGTAAGAAGTTGCAATAATATTTTCAAGGGGAATATCTGCACGCGCAATAAATAAATCTTTAAGTGCAATCGCACCGTAATAACGGCCCTTTTCATCGGTGACGTAAATATTAGTTATGTTTTCGCACCATTCCGCTTGGCTTACTAAACTGTTCATCGCTTGCTTTACCGAAAAGGTGTTCTTAACGGTAACGAAGTCGTTGGTCATAAGGCTACCTAAACAATCTTCGTCGTAAGCGGTAATAAGTTCAACGTCGTGCTGGGTCTCTTCGTCTACAAGTTCTAAAAGTTCCTGCTGGGTCTCTTCGTCTAATTCTTCTAAAAGGTCAACCGCGTCGTCAGACGCCATTTCTTCAATAATATCCGCAAGTTTTTCGTTTGAAATTTCTTCAATAAAAATTGCGGGGTCTTCTAAATAAGAAATAATGTCTGAAAGTTCTTCACTACCTAAAACGGTATATAGCCTTAATCTTTGCGCCTTAGAAATTTCAGGCAGTATTTGCGCTACGTCGTTAGCGTGGAAGTCCGATAAACTTTCGCGGAGTAAATCTGCGTGGTAACCCGCGTTGATAATTTCTATTAATTTGTTAAGTCTTGTGCTTTGCGGATCTTCGTCTATTAAATTTTTTAATTCTTCATCCATTGTTACCGTACCTCCTTTTTAATATTTTAGTAAGGCTATAAGGCGATTATCGCCATTAAAGAAGTAAAATTGCGGCAACGGTATAGTAAACCGTTATCGCTATAAAGTCGTTAAGGGTAGTTATTAACGGGCCTGAAGCAACCGCTGGGTCTGCGCCTAATTTTTCAAGCGTTATGGGAATTACCGAACCGGTAATTGATGCGATAGATGCAGATAAAAACATTGCCACACCCACGCTTGAACCCGCTTTTAAATCAGTTATAAAAGCGCCCGTAGAATGTGTAAGGTATGAATAGAGGGTTACTGCAACAAAAGATAAAATTCCGGTTACTATGCCTATAAGTAGCCCCACGCGAATTTCTTTGAATAAAAATTTAGCCTTTTCTTTAAAGGTGCTTTCTCCGTCGCCAAGCATTTTTACGGTAGTAGCAAGCGTTTGCGTGCCGGTGTTACCGCTCATGCCCGATACTAATTGCTGAAAACTTACCAAAAAGGGAACGCCTATAACAACTGCTTCGAAAACGCCTACGTACGCGCCTATAAAAAGGTCTAACACAAGCAGAATTATAAGCCAAGGCAATCTTTTTAACGCGCCTTTAAAAATATTTTTTCTTTCAAGCGCGTCTTCTAACGCTTCTTCAGATAGCCCGGCAAGTTGGGCGTAGTCTTCGGTTAATTCTTCATCTATTACTTCAACTACGTCTGCGCTAGTAAGCGCCCCTATAAGGCGATTATCGGCGCTTAAAACGGGTAAAGTTGGTTCTGCGTAGTCCTTTATGTCGGCAAGCATATCGCTAACGAGTGCGTTTGCGTAAATAAAAGGGAAAGAGGTTATAATTATATCGTTTAACGGTGTTTGCGAGCGAGCTATTACCAAATCGCGAAGCCTAATACCACCGCAGTATTTACTTTGTTCGTCGGTTACGAATATCGTGGAAATATTGTCGTTTTCGCCCGCCTGATTTATTACTGCGCGCATGGCTTGCTTTACGGTGTAAGTGTTTTTTACCGTTACGAAGTCGTTAGTCATAAGGCTACCTATTTGCTCTTCGTCGTAAGCGGTAATAAGTTCAACGGCGTTTTGCGTTTCTTCATCTAAAAGCTGAATGACTTCCTGTTGCGTTTGCTCGTCTAATTCTTCCAAGATGTCTACTGCGTCGTCAGAGTCCATCTCTTCAATAATATCCGCAAGTTTTTCGCTTGAAAGTTCTTCAATAAATAAAGAAGGATCTTCAAGGTGTGTGAAAATATCAGAAAGTTCTTCGTCTGTTAAAGCGTTATAAACTTTAACGCGAAGCTGTTTTTCTATAAGCGGTAAAACTTTGGCTATATCGTAATCGTGATAGTCAGATAATGCTAAAGAAAGTTCTTTTTTATTATATTGTTTAATAATTTCTATGATTTCTTCGCTAAAATCTACCTGCGTTGCAATTATTTCTTCATTTTTTTCGCTCATATTTTCACACCTCCTTGTATATTTATTTTATCTTTGGTAAAGTATTTTTAGTTACGTTGATTACCTTGCTACGGATTAAATTTTTAGTTTTTGTAGGGGCAAAAAAATCTTTGTTGAAAGAAAGGCTCTGTCACAACAAATGACTGATAAAATGCGGTTTATCTACGGCGTAATAGTTCGTTATTTATAAATTTTTGCAATTCCTGCGTACAACAAGTACGCTCCCTTACAAAAATTCA
>JAZOCA010000022.1:0-6536 GCA_045596285.1 Christensenellaceae bacterium
AGTGGGGGAAGGGGGACCACGTTAGTGGTGGATGAGGTGTTTGGGTAAAAAATATAAATAAAAATTAAAGCACTAAATTATACAACTCCTCATCCGTCACTCGAAAACTCGTGACACCTTCTCCCGCAGGAGAAGGCAAAAATGAAACCCGTTGACGGGTAGCAGGTAATAAGTGCATGACTGGCAGGTCAAATAAAAAGCACATTTGTGCTAGCCAGTGAACAAGGGCTATGCCCGAAAAATAAAAACCACCCGATATTCGGGTGGATGTTTATTAAGTGCGCTAAAAAATAAAAGTGGGGCTATAAAGCGATTAACCCCACTTTTTGTTTGTAATTTAATTAGATAAACCGTATTTTTCGCGGAAGGCAAAATATTGTTTATCGTAGTTAGGATTAGTAACTTTTGCTTCTTTAAGCGCTTCGTGTGCGTTCATATTTTTAGCGTTGCTATCTATAACGCAAAGCGCAATATTTTCACAATGGTCTGCAATACGTTCTAGGTTGGTTAGTAAGTCAGACCATACAAAGCCCGCTTCAATAGAACATTCGCCTGCTTTAAGGCGGGTTATATGGCTACTGCGAAGATTTTCTTTAAGGTCGTCTATAACTTGTTCTAAAGGTTCTACCATATACGCTTTATCAAGGTCGTTTTGGGTAAATGCACAGTAAGCAAGGTCTACTATTTCGGTTAGAGCTAAAGAAATAGTTTGCATTTCTTTTTTGCCCTTTTCGGTAAACTGAATTCCCTTTTGCGTAGCTTCTTCAACAGATTCAACCAAGTTAACGCTATGGTCTGAAATTCTTTCGTAATCACCTATGAGTTTTAACAGTTTAGAAATTGTAATACTGTCTTCGTCGCTCGTTTGCGCTTCGTTAAGTTTAACAAGATAGGTTGCTAAAATATCTTCGTAGTGGTCGGTTTTATCTTCCGCATCGCGAATTTCTTGCGCCTTAGTAAGATCAAAAGTGTTAAGACAATCAAGCGCGTCCGTAAGCCCGGTAACTGCGATTTGCGCCATATCGGTTAAAACTGCGTTACAGCGTTGAACTGCGATAGCGGGTGTTGCTAAAAGACGTTGATCAAGTTCGGCAAACTCTTCTTTCTTCTTGCTGTCTGGTACTAACTTTATAGCTATTTTTTCAAGTACGGAAGATAAAGGAAGCATAATTGCCGTACAAACGACGTTGAACGCCGTATGTGAAATAGCAATACTTAAATGGTCTGCGTTTGCGTTGAATATTACGGGTTGGAATATTGCCTTAACAAGTACGAACAGTATTAAGCAAATAGCCGTGCCCAAAATGTTAAAGGTAAGGTGAACTACCGCTGCGCGTTTTGCGTTTTTAGTTGCTCCCATAGAAGAAATCATTGCGGTTATACAAGTACCGATATTTTGCCCCATGATGATGGGGATTGCCGCCGAGTTGGTAATTTGCCCAGTAGAAGATAACGCTTGCAAGATACCAACTGATGCTGAACTCGATTGAAGTATAGCCGTTAATATCGCACCTACTATAACGCCAAGTACGGGGTTTTGGAAAGTTACGAATAACTGCTGAAAGGCAGGTATATCTTTAAGTCCGGAAACGGCACTGCTCATTGCATCCATACCGAACATTAATGTTGCAAAACCCAACAAAATAGTGCCGGTATCCTTTTTCTTGCTAGATTTGCTGAACATTATAAACGCCGTACCTATAAGCGCTAAAATAGGAGTAAATGAAGTGGGTTTTAAAAGTTGAACGAAAACATTATCGCTTGAAATACCGCCAAGTGAAAGAACCCACGCGGTAACCGTCGTTCCAACGTTTGCGCCCATAATTACGTTTATTGCTTGTTTTAAGGTCATTATGCCAGAGTTAACAAAGCCTACTACCATAACGGTGGTAGCGGATGAACTTTGAATAACTGCCGTTACGCCAAGCCCTGTAAAAAATCCCTTTGGTTTGCTTTGGGTAAGTTTGCCAAGTAAAGTTTTTAATCCGTTACCCGCTCTTCTTTCTAAAGCATCGCCCATGACGTTCATTCCAAAAAGGAATAAACATAAACCGCCTATAAGTGCTAATACGTCAAAAATATCCATAAATACCTCTTTTGCTTTTCTATTTTGCGAAACTAAAAGATTAATTTTTTTGGTGTAAAGGTGTATCTTCGCCAGATAAGTTGTTGAAGATTCAAGTAAATTTACTTTCTTACTTGCAAAATTTTTCTATGTAATTATCTATAGCGTCCGCTATGATCTTTACCGCTACTTTTTTACCTTCAACTTCGTTAACTGCCGTTTCTTTGTTTTCTAAACTCTTGTAAACGGTAAAGAAGTGGCGCATTTCTTCAAATAAGTGAATGGGTAATTCATCTATGTTCTTATATTGATTGTAGTTTGGGTCGTTAAATGGTATTGCTATAATTTTTTCGTCGTTATGTCCGTTATCAATCATAGTGATAACGCCTATGGGGTAGGCGCGAACTAAAGACATAGGCTCTAAAGGTTCTGCGCAAATCAGTAAAACGTCAAGCGGATCGCCGTCGTCGCCAAAAGTTCTGGGTATAAAACCGTAGTTTGCGGGGTAGTGGGTAGAAGTATATAAAATTCTATCCAGCATAATGTATCCCGTTTCTTTATCTAATTCGTACTTTTTCTTGCTTCCCTTAGATATTTCAATAACGCAAATAAAATCGTCGGGCGTTATTCTTTTCGGTGAAATATCGTGCCAAATATTAGACATATTTTTCTCTCCTTTTGCCCTTTGTGTGTATGGGTGGGCGAATTATTTTTTTCTATTGCTTCAAATTTTCCAAATAAAGTATAACTTATTTTCTATTTGTTGTCAACTTCACGCGTGTGTGCACGCGAAAAAACTCTTTGCGATAAGGGTGTTGAAATTTTTATAATTTGTTTTAATATGCAAAAAAAGTAGGGCTATAGGTCGATTATCGGCTGTTTTTAAGTTTTTTATTAAAACGATAGTAAAAAAAGAATATTACAAAAAAACAAGAGCATACTAACGGTATGAAAGGCAAAGGGGTTTTTAAACGCGTTTATTTAATTTTGTTTTGCGCTGTATTTTTTTGTTTTTCCGCGCCTATAAAAGCAAGAGCCTTAAGCAATAGTTTTTGTATTTGTATAGAAGGTAAAAATTATTTTTATTATTATCCGCAATTAAATTACGGCTTAAAGGGCGCTTCGATTTATGGGTTAGATGGGGTTGTGGAAGAACTTTATTTAAACAGTAGAATTCCACCAAAAAACGCAACGCTTAATTTTAACCCCGAACTTGAAAGTCCCTTTATAATCACCGAAGAAAAAAGTGGGCTTGCAATAAACAAAAAGAAATTAAAGGCGAAAATAGAATACGCTTTAAACGCCGGAATTACTAAGGTGGAAATAAAAAGAGAAATAGTTTATCCCGAAATTACAAAAGAATATTTACAAAAACAAACCTTTCTTCGCGGTGAGTTTACTACCGAATACCCCTATTCTTCAAGCGAAAGAAAACATAATATTGCACTTGCTACTTCTTTTATAAGCGGAAAAATAGTCAAAAGCGGGCAATCCTTTTCCTTTAACCAAACGGTGGGCGAAAGAAGTGAGGAAAGGGGGTTTTTGCCCGCAAAAGTAATATCTTACGGGCAGTTTACAGAAGGGGTTGGGGGCGGAGTTTGTCAGGTTTCAACTACTTTATATAACGCCTTGCTTTTATCGGGGCTTAAAATTACCGAATGTAACCGTCATTCGCTAGCGGTTGGGTACGTTCCGCCTTCTTTTGACGCAATGGTATCCTATGGGGTTAGTGATTTAAAATTTGTTAACGATACCCCATACGATATTTATCTTTCTGGGGTTGCCGACGGACAAAAACTAACCTTTAAAGTATACGGCGAAGCCCCGTTTTATAAATATAAACTTCATTCCGTAGTTACAGAAATTTTACCCGCTACTACTAAAACGTTAAAAAAAGTTACCGGCGAAGAATTAGACGTTTTGCCTAAAGACGGATTAAAAAGCGAAGGGTACGTTTACTATTATAAGGGGGAAGAATTAGTAGAGATAAAAAAGATAAGAAGTGATACCTATAAGCCGGTAGATGGTGTTTTTTACGAAGAATAGCAGTGCTATTATGGGTTTATTTTTGTTATAAAAAAAGAGCAAGCGCTTAAAGTTTGCTCTTTTTTTTGCGATTAAGTATTATTGATTTTACATACTAAATCATTTTGATTTTTTGTATTTTTGCGAATGATTTTTATTAATATAAATCGCTGTAAATGCCGATAATCGCCTTATAGCCCTATTTTTTGTTTTGTTATGCGGTAAAAACGTTACCCGTTTTAGCCTTGTTTTCCATTTTTTTAATAACTATTTTAAAACTAATAATAAAGCAAATAGCCCCGCCTAACCAAGCAAGACAGTTAGATAAACACGCTCCGTTAAAACCAAAGTTTTTTGCCAAAACGAAGCAAGCGAAACATCTCATAATAAGTTCTATCGTACCGCCTATAACGGTAAGAGAAGATTTTCCAAGCCCTTGCAAACTTTCGCGATTATATAAAAGCACGCAAAGTGCGTAATAAAATAGCGATTGAATTGCTATGTATTTAAAAATAAGGTCTATAACTTCATCAGTTGCACCGTATAAAAGTATTGAAGCAAGCGGTCTGCAAAGCAGGAAGTTTAAAAGCATTGCAAATGCGGTAAAAATAAGCCCCATAAGGTAAGAGGCTTTTACCCCGTTTTTAATTCTATCCACCTTGTTAGCCCCATAGTTTTGCCCGCAATATACGCCCATTGCTACGGTAGAGCCAAACAGTACGGATGAGAACATATTATCTATTTTACTGCCGGTGCTTTGCGCCATAGCGTAAATGGGATTTGGTAAACTGTTAAAGGCAAGCTGTTGAATCATACAACTAACAGCCGTTATGCTAGACTGAAATGCCATGGGTACGCCCATTGAAAGATGTTTGCCCGCAAGCGAAGAAATGCATTTTAAATCTCTTTTTGTAAACCGTAAAATCGGGTATCTTTTAAAAACTATTATAAAACCCACTATTGCTGAAATTCCTTGGCTTATTACCGTTGCCCAGCCCGCCCATTCGGGTTTCAAATCTGTAAAAAACAGTAAACTGTTAAGCCCAAGGTTTAATATCGCGCACAATATTAAAATAAATAGGGGTGTTTTACTATCGCCCATAGCGCGCATTATTTGCGAAGAAAGATTGTAATAAGAAGCGCACACAAGGCCAGCGAAGATGGATCTAATGTAAGGTACGGAATAACCTATAAACTGCTTATTGGTGTTCATTAAAACTAAAATTTGCGGTGAAAAAATAACGAAGATTACAGAAAGCACCGAAGAAAAAATTGCAGTTAAAACAACAGACGTGGCAACGCTTTTTCGCATACGTTCCTGGTTTTTTGCGCCCACGTACTGGCTTAAAACAAGCCCAAACCCCGCAGAAAGACCTTGTGAAAAACCGTTTACCAAAAATATTAGCGAACTTGTTAGGTTTATACCGGTAACCGCATCTTCCCCGCGTGAAAGTGATACTATTAAGGTATCGCCAAGCGAATATAGCGTTTGTAGCATATAGGCAAGAGCCATAGGCAGGGCGAATAAAAATATTTTTTTAAAAGGCGAGCCGGTCGTCATATCTGTGGTTTTTGCCATTTTTCATCCCCATTTAAAAAAGTGTTATAGTTTAAAAAACGTGCGGTTAAAAAGTTAAGTGTATTATATAACAATCATTTGCAAAAATCAACTTGCAAGGGGTAAAAAAATAAAATAAAGGGGTATTAAAATGCAAACAAGTGGCAATAATTAGGATGAAAATTTTTTTGGAAGTGAGTTATGCAAGAAAAATTTTTAAGCGGTTTATTATCCCTAATCTTTTGTGCTGTTACCTTTCTTTTTTTTACCCTTTATATTGTAAAAGAGCCCATTTTGTTTAATTGCGATAAGGGCAAGTATTCCTTTTATTTAAAAAAATCTTCTTCTAATTGCGAAATCGTTCGCGTTTTGGCAAGCGACGCCCCCATTTATAAAAGTAATCTGCTTTGCGTAAAAGGGGAAAGTTTGCATTTTGATGCGGAAAATTATAACGAAGAAGGGCTTGCGTATTGCGAAAGTAAAATACGTGAATATGGCGCGCACCTTGTATTTTACGAAAGTGGCGCGTGGGGCGAAAATCTTTATTATTACACCGCAAAAATAAAAAATTACGTAATAATATCGGGTAAAAGGGTAAATATTCATCTTGCAAAAGGCGAAAATTCGGTTGCGATAGGAAGTCCTTTGATTTTCGGTTCTTATTAAATTTAAGGCGATGTCACAAACAACGACTGATTTTTTTAATTAATAAAAATATTTTATATTAAGCATAAAATACGGTTTAGATGCAAGTAAGAGCAGGCATTTATGAATTTTTGTAAGGGAGCGTACTTGTTGTACGCAGGAATTGCAAAAATTTATAAATAACGAACTATTACGCCGTAGATAAACCGCATTTTATCAGTCATTTGTTGTGACAGAGCCAAA
>JAZOCA010000023.1:0-7669 GCA_045596285.1 Christensenellaceae bacterium
AATTGCAAAAAATAAAAGGGTAGGGGAAAAAAGGGTAAAAAAGAAGCTAAAAAAGAAAAATTATAATTTCAGATTAAATTTTTTGTTGTTTTTTGCGTTAGTAAAATAAAAAAAAGAAATTAAAGCAAGAAGGACGTACAAACCCTTTGCACTTTTCAAAACGAAACGGTTACTTTTTTAACGACCAACTCCCCATACAAAAATAAACTGTTTCGATTAAGGTTAACGCAAAATAAAAAAGGTCGTAAAAAAGATAATTATTCGATAAAAAATTTCATAATAATAAATAGTGCGAAAAATGAATAAATAAGTCAAAATAATAGGAATTTACCAAAATGTTACCGCTATTAAGTTGAATTTAGTTATAAAATATGTTAAAATAGTACCAAAGCAAAATCTGGCGAAAAGGAAGAATGATTTTAGACCTATTTTTTACCTTTGCGCTAGCTAAACAATAGGGGCGCAAGCCCATTTTTTGGAGGTTTTATGAAAAAATCAAATAAGTACCTGATTTATACCATTATATTTTTGGTAGTAGCAGGGCTCCTTTTATTCTGGACGTTGTCTGACACGGCAAAAGAAGTCAAGACGGACGAATTCTTTAACAAGACCGGTGTAGTCGTAGTCGAAGACGGCGCTAACTTTACGCAAGACGGAGAGAAGTACAGATTAAACGAAGGTAAGAAAGAAATCAAAATAGGCGGTCAATGGATTGCCGTTTTACACGATGGCACAGAGCACAACTTCGTAATTATCGGCGGAGCGGAAATCAAGTCGATCACCGTAAGCACATATAACCTTATCGGTTACGATGCAAACCAACGCCCCATATACAAAACCAGTTATCCAAGAGATAACAAATATGCCGAAATCCTTTGGGGGCTTCAAAACTCCAGCGTAGGAATAATTGTAAATTACACAGATCCCAACGCGGGTTCATTGCTAAACTCATTAATCATGCCCGTGCTAACAATCGGTATCGGCATACTAATTCTTTTCGTATTTATGCGCCAAGCGCAAGGCAGTAATAAGAGCGCGATGGATTTTGGCAAGACCAAGGCCAGAGTAAATCAAAACGTTCCCGTTCGTTTTTCAGACGTAGCGGGCGCAGAAGAAGAAAAGCAAGAACTACAAGAAGTAGTAGAGTTTTTAAAGAATCCCAAAAAGTTTTCTTCACTTGGAGCAAAGATTCCCAAAGGCGTACTATTAGTAGGTCCTCCGGGAACAGGTAAAACTCTATTTGCAAAAGCAGTAGCGGGCGAAGCGAACGTTCCCTTCTTCACTATAAGCGGACCGGACTGCGTTGAAATGTTCGTCGGCGTGGGTGCATCACGTGTGCGCGATTTATTCCAAATGGCAAAGAAGGCAATGCCCTGTATCGTATTCATTGACGAAATAGACGCAGTTGGCCGTCAGCGTGGAGCAGGTCTTGGCGGTGGTAACGACGAAAGAGAACAAACGCTAAACCAACTATTAGTTCAGATGGACGGTTTCGATTCAAACGAAGGCATAATCATCATGGCTGCAACCAACAGAGCAGACATCTTAGATCCCGCTTTAATGCGCCCCGGCAGATTTGACCGTCAAATTCACATCAACCTTCCCGACGTTCGCGGACGTGAAGCGATTTTAAAAGTTCATTCAAGAAACAAACCCTTAGCGGCAAACGTATCATTCAAGATTTTAGCAAGAATGACCGCAGGTTTCTCTGGTGCAGACCTTGCTAACCTGCTTAACGAATCTGCAATACTTGCTGCAAGAGCAAATAGAAAGGCTATCACAAACGAAGATCTATACGAAGCGATAGAAAAAATCGCGATGGGTCCCAAGAAGAGCAGTAGACTTGTTACCGAAAGCGACAAGAGAATTACCGCATATCACGAAGCAGGCCACGCAATTTTAGCAAAACTTCTTCCCAAGTGTGATGAAGTTCACGAAGTAACCATCATTCCCCGCGGTTGGGCAGCCGGCTACACGCTAACCCGCCCAGAAACGGATGATCGCCACACCAGCAAAAACCAACTTCTTGACGATATTATTATGACCTTAGGCGGTAGAGCGGCCGAAGAACTTATCATTAAAGACATCACCGCCGGAGCAAGCCAAGATATCAAACAAGTTTCAAAAATCGCAAGGGCAATGGTTACCGAATACGGCATGAGCGATAATATCGGCCCCGTTAACTACGGAAGCGACGATCAAATTTTCGTTGGCAGAGATTATCAAACCAGAACGGTATATAGCGAAGCACTTGCGCAACGCATAGACGAAGAAGTTCAAGCAATCATCAAAGACGCGCACGAAAAGGCAGTTAAACTACTTGGCGAAAACAAAGATAAACTTGAACTTATGGCAAGACTTCTTATCGAAAAAGAAACTCTTTACGCAGAAGAAGTAAATATGATTATGCGCGGTGAAAGTTTTGACGCAATCGTCGATTATATGGAAAAACACGCTGAAGAGCAAAGATTAGATCCTTTCCACGTTGGAAACAAGACGGAAGGCAATCACTAAAATTAACCGTTTAATTTTACACACAAACTGTCAAACAAAAACAACTAAGAACAAGTAGGTAAAAAAATGAAGGTTATATCTTTTTCAAATCAAAAAGGCGGGGTAGGCAAAACGTCCACTTGTGTGAACACGGCAGCCGCCCTTGCCATTAAAGGTAAAAAAACCTTACTTATAGATATGGACCCGCAAGGCAACGCCACCACGGGCTTAGGTTTTTCTAAAAGCGAACTTGAAAATTCCGTTTATAACGTATTGATAGACGAAATTCCCGCAAAGCAAGCAATTCACAAAACGCAAGTTGAAAACCTTGATATTATTCCCGCAAGTATAGATCTTGCCGGCGCTGAAGTAGAGTTAGTGTACTGCAAAAACCGCGAAAAACGCTTAAATGAAAAACTTGCAGGGCTATCTGAAGAATACGATTTTATTATGATAGACTGTCCACCGTCGCTTGGGCTACTAACGATCAACGCGCTTTCGGCTTCGGATTCAGTAATTATCCCCATTCAAAGCGAATATTACGCGTTAGAAGGTTTATCACAACTTATGAACACAATCAAACTCGTTGTAAAACACCTTAATCCCAAACTCGTTATCGAAGGGGTTGTTGTTACTATGTATGACGGTAGGGCGATTATCTCAAAGCAAATTTCGGCAGAAATTCACAAGTTCTTTGGCAAAAAGATGTTCAATACCGTTATTCCAAGAAACATTCGCGTATCAGAAGCGCCCAGTCATGGTGTTCCGGTAATGATTCACGATCCCAAATGTAACGGTGCAAAAGCATACGTTGCTTTGGCAGATGAATTTTTAAAACGCAATTCTTAACCCAAACCAAAACGAAGCGGTTTTAAAACGCCCTTTAATCACGATGGGCAAACGATTACTTTTGTAATAAACTTTGCAAGGGCTATGGCAATTTTACTTGCCAAACCAAAAGCCGTTCGGCTTTACAAACTCATAAAAAAGAAGGACTCGTTTTTTTGGCGTTAAACCTTTAAAACACAAAAAATACAAAAGTTGAATTTAACACTTAGTTAAAAAGTGAACAGGAGGAAAGAAAAGTGAAGGTAAACAAAGGGCTTGGCAAAGGTCTTTCCGCTCTCTTTTCGGATACGAGCGAAGATTACAGCCGTTTTACATACGACGAAAGCAAGATGACTGAAGAACAGGCGAACGCAGTACAAGAAATTGAACTTGTAAACATTTTCGCAAATCCAAATCAGCCCAGAAAGGTGTTCGATGAAGGGGCTTTAAAAGAACTTGCAGATTCGATTTCTGTTCACGGCGTAATTCAGCCCATAGTTTTAAACAAAACAGATGACGATAAGTATATGATTATCGCCGGCGAAAGAAGATATCGCGCAAGCAAGCTTGCAGGCAAGAAAACCATTCCTGCAATCATTCGCGAATACGACGAGCGCCAAATAAAAGAAATTTCTTTAATAGAAAACTTACAGCGTGAAGATCTTAATCCCATAGAAGCGGCAACCGCTATGCAACAGCTAATGAAGGATTACGAAATGACGCAAGAAGAACTTTCTTCGCGTATCGGCAAAAGCAGATCTGCCGTTGCAAACACTTTAAGACTTTTATCTTTAACAAGCGCGGTAATAAAACTCGTTCAATCTAACAAACTATCCGCAGGCCACGCAAGGGCACTAGTTACTTTGCCTGCAGAAGTTCAAACTTCAATCGCAAACAAAGCGGTAAAAGATAAACTTTCCGTTCGTGACGTGGAACAAGCGGTTAAGGATTATTATAATCCCCCCGAAAAGAAAAAAGCCGCCCTAAAACCCATGAGCGTAGAACTAAAAGATATGATAAACCGCATGCAACGCGATTTCGGTACTAAAGTTCAAGCCATCGGGAACGACAGAAAGGGCAGAATTTATATCGATTATTACACCCGTGACGACTTAGATAGAATTTTAGAGATCTTAGATCTTATAGAAAAGCATAAAAAGTAAGTCTATAACATGATTATCGGCATAAAAAGCGGAAGAAAACTCCGCTTTTTTAATATGGTTTTATATATAAACTTTGTATTGCTTTTGCGTTCGCGGTTTTTATACTCGACAAACAAAGGTTTTTAACCAGCAAAATTAAGCATTAATTTTTATAAATTTTCGCCGTTAAATTTATCGGCAAAAAAGAAGGATTTACAAATGGTAAAAAAAATATTATCACAAATACTTTCATGCCTATTTTCAATGGCTATTTGTTTAGGCGGTTGGGGGCTTGGTCTATATCTTACGAAAAAGCAATTGTTAATAATTACAACTCCACAATCAATCGCGCTACTAGCAGTAACCGGGGTTTTGATAATTGCAATTATTGCTATTAACCTTACCATCCTTGAACGGTTTAGCAAAAAAATTCTTAACTCAAAGGTAAAAGCCCGTCACGATTTGGGCTTAAAATTAAAAGAAGAAATTGAAAAAGATTACCAAAAAGCAGAAAAACAGGTTGCAAAAAGCATCCATCTTTTCACTCTTTATAAAATTATTATTCTTTTATTGACCTTTACGCTTTGCTTTGCAACAGGCTTAATTTTTAACAATGAAGAAAATATGGGCGGAGCGATTGCAATAAACATAATTATGTTGTGTTTAATTTGGGGCGTGGTTAATTCCTTTTTCCCAAATAGTTGGAAAGACGAAAAACTACCCAAAGAAGCAATACTTACTAAAGAAGAATTTCCAAACCTATATAAAATAATAGCCGACGCTTGCAAAAAATGCAACTACGCCGGCAAAGTAACCGCAGTTTATTCTGATAACGGCATCTCAATAGGAAAACACAAAAACGGACTGCTTTTAGCAATCAATGCAGAAGAGTTTGCATTTTTAACCGAAAATGAACTATATGCCGTTTTACTTCACGAATTTGCTCATCACTTAAATCTAGATACTCACCGCCGTAACAAATTTTACTCTTTTATAGAAAAAAGCGAAAACCTGCCCGATAACCCCATTTTATACTTTGGCAATCTAATGTTTTTGCACGGAATAGCACAAAGAATATCCTTTAACGCGATTTCTTTTGAAACGATTGCTTCACGCAAAAAAGAAACAGAAGCAGATGATTTTGTAAAAACGCAAGACGTTGCTCAAGAATATATCAATGCAACGGCAAAAGCGTCTTTATACTCGATTTACAGCGAATATCCTTGGGCGGAAATCACTTTCGAAACTTACAAAAACGAAGAGCCAGTTAGCGATTACGCGCAAAGAAACCACAGTTGTTTTTTACAAAAAGTCGCGCTATATGGCGATAAATGGCACTTTACTTTAAAAAATGAACTGCCTGCGCGCATAGATTCGCACCCCACTTTCGCTATGCGAATGAAAAATTTCGGTGTAGAAGAATACCAAGCGAATTTTAATATAGATAACGATTCGCTAGCAGCCGAACGCGAAAAATTATTCAATAAAGTTTCTGCCGTTATGGCTGATCGCTTTAAACAACTTGGCAAAGAGTATTTTAAAAATATGCATAAAGGCGCGTATTTAGATAGGGTAGAAGCAATGAACCGTTACGATAAATTCGATAGCGAGTGGTCTGCTTTAAGCGATAGTGATCTTATCGAGTGTGCGCAAGCTTTTATGTTTATAGATGACCAAAAAGCAATAAAAATACTAAACGAAGTTATTAATAGAACTAATTCTTCTTTTGCTTGCTATATTTTAGGCAGTATTTATTCCCGCGAATACAACGACGAATGTATAGAACTCTTTAAAAAAGCCGCGGTAGATCCGTCTGCAACAAACGAAGCCTTTGACGAAATAGGCAAATACGCACTAAAAACAGGCAATCAAAAACTGATAGAAGAATATCGCGCAACGGTGGTTGATAAAAGTGAATACGCCGAAGAAGAAAATTTGGCAACGTTATTTGCCGAACAGGGCTTAACCGCTCCAACAGAAAACCACGCCGAAACAGTTGAAGAAATCAAGCAAAATCTGTGCAAACATTGGGGCGAATATCTTAACGGACTTTACGTTGCCGTTCGCGAAACCAACGCACAAACCCAAGTTTACTATATCGCCTTAGACATCGATAAAAAACTAAAAGGCGAAAAACTTCAAATCGCTTATGAAGAAAGTTGTTATTTTATTAACAGAATGTCTATCGTTGGCAAAAAGTTTTACATCTTCTTCACCGGCAAAGAATTTAACGTTATTAAAAAGTTAAACGGCGCTTGCATTTATATTAAAGATAACAAAATAAATTAAAGTAAAACCCCGCTAATCGTGTTATAGCGGGGTTTTTTATATTTTTTTGTATGATTAATTGATTATATAATTTAAAAAATCAATCTCTTCACCGGCAAGGCGGTTATCTACTGCAAGAACTGCAATACATAAAGAAAGAAAGGCTTCTTTAACGTCTTGTGGGAAAAAACAATATAATTTTTTAACTATTTCTTTTGCTTCGTCGCAATAAAATTCGCCCGCAACAGAAAGAGCTTCGTCATAAGAATAACCGCCGATAAAACTTGCTATAAAGTT
The DNA here is from genome assembly GCA_045596285.1 of Christensenellaceae bacterium. GTDB lineage: Bacteria > Bacillota > Clostridia > Christensenellales > Borkfalkiaceae > HGM11416. The sequence continues at coordinate 7,029 of JAZOCA010000023.1, forward strand.
CCACTCTCTTTCACTTAGTTTGCCATCTGTTGCAATACAAGTAAAAATGGTGGGGATCAAAATATCGTTAGGTTTTGTTTTTGTTTTTTCCACGTAATTATACACCTTGTTAAAATTTTTACCAGCAAAGTCTTGCAAAGCATAAAAATCTAAACCTTTACAATATCTAACCGTTTCGTTTACGTTCATTTTTCTCTCCTATTGTTTGTTGTTCTTTTTTTGTATATATATTTTACCATTACCGTATACGTTTGTCAATAAAGTAGAGTAAAAAAGGAATATAAATTTATAAAATATGCCTATAGCACGGTTATTGCATATTAGGCATTTAATAAATCAATAAAAATAAATTAACTCCTTTGTTTTTTAGCAAATAAAAATAAACAAATATAAATTTATAAAAAATAAACACGGCACATTCTTTTTGTTTACGATAAAAATAGCCAAAGTGCTGTTAATCGCGTTATAAAAGGGCTTTTTAATAAAATAACAACTTATTTAACAATAAACATCCACCCGAATATCGGGTGGTTTTTATTTTTCGGGCATAGCTCTTGTTCACTGGCTAGCACAAATATGCTTTTTATTTGACCTGCCAGTCATGCACTTATTACCTGCTACCCGTCAACGGGTTTCACTTT
>JAZOCA010000024.1:0-22962 GCA_045596285.1 Christensenellaceae bacterium
GCTTTGCCTTTTTCAAATATCCACTTCTTTAACGTTTGCTCGTCAGCAACAACTTCGTCTGACATTTTTTCATATTCGGCAAGTTCTTTAATAAAATCTAGAATTAAACTAGCGTCTTCTTCTTTCGCAAAACGAAACTCTTTATTAGCCATACGCACCTTCCATTTTAATAGCCTAAAATTACCACCTTTAATTTTGATATTTTTCTAAAAGTTCTTTCGTAGGTGTTGAATAGATCGTCTGTTTAACACCCATCGCTTCAGATTTGCTAACGCCCATTGAATGATAAGGTAACCATTCAATTTTCTGCACTTCTAAGCCGTTGACATATTCTTTAATTTTTTTTATCTCGTCGTCTTTTCCATTAAACTCAGGGATAATAGGCACTCTCACTATTATTTTAGCCGAACTAATTAACAACTTGTTAAGGTTATCTAAAATCAAGCGGTTAGAAACACCCGTTCCCTCTTTATGCAAATCTTCAGAAACACATTTAACGTCGTATAAAAACAAATCGGTATACGGCAATATCCTTTCAAAATGTTCCCACGAAACGTTGCCTGCAGTATCAACGGCTGTGTGTATGCCACTTTCTTTGCACTTTTTTAGAATTTTTTCCAGAAAGTCAATCTGAAGCATGCATTCCCCGCCAGAAAAAGTAACTCCACCGCCCGAAGTCGCATAAAAAAGCTTATCCTTTTCAATTTCCGAAAAAAGCTCGTCTACGGTATACTCTCTCCCATAAAAAACTCGCGCATGATTTGGGCAATATTTTGCACATTCACCAGTTAGCGAGCAATTTTCCGTTTGGCTTTTGCATACGCTTTTGCAAACCCCACACCCACTGCACTTGTCTTTATAAAACAAGAGTTGCGGTTCTTTTGATTTACCTTCTGGATTGTGACACCATTTGCAATCTAAATTGCACCCCTTAAAGAATACGGTGGTCCTTATTCCCGGCCCGTCAACAAACGAACACTTTTGCACGTCAAATATCGTAGCGTTCATATTAGTTATAAAAATTCCTCGTCAAAACTTCCTCTTGCCACTCAGGCGAAAGAGCGGTAAAGCGCGCGGAAAAACCCGTTACCCTAACTATTAAATCAGGATATTTTTCCGGATGCTTTTGAGCATCTAACAATTGCTCTTTAGTAACGCAATTTAGTTGCAGCGACTGAATAGCACTGTGTGCTACCGCTCGCATAAACCCTTCTAACCTATCAAGCGTAATATTGCTGTTTGAAAGCATAACGTTTACCACGGAATTCCCCGCCATAAGCGACGCATCTAGTCCCGCCAAGCTGTTTATCGTATCGGTTACGTTTGGTATCTTTTTCAATCTTGACGGAGTGAGTCCTTGTGCAAAATATTCCCCACTCTTTCTTCCGTCGGGAGTAGCAAGCGTTCTCATGCCCCACCAGCGCACTTCCGTATAAGTCAAATGGCCTATTCTCACCTTACCGCCACGGGTTGCGATAAGGGTATCTGCAATTTTAAATAAATCTTCATTAAGTCGCTTTGCGAGATTAATAGATTGTTCTTTTCCGTCTCCCCACCCAGAACAGCTAATTGCTCGATTTCTCATAACTTCCGCATTCTCCCAATTATTGCGAACAGCAGTCAAGAACTCTTCAAGCGAATAAACCTTTTGGTCAAAGCACAATTCTTTTATAGCAAGGAGAGAATCAACTATGTTAGGAAGTCCAAAGCATAAATAATGATCATCGTTATATTTTGCCCCGCCTTGCGTATAATCTTTTCCCTCTTTAATGCAATCGTTAATCGAACTAGAAAAAATTGGAAGCGGATCAACTTTATCACAAATATTTCCACCTAGTCTAGTCACCCTTGCGCGTTCTTTCAAAAGGAGTTCAATGTTTTTAATGGTTATATCGTAAATTTCCTCAAAACTCTTAGCGCCGTCAATTAACTTAAAATCGATACCAACCTCTTTGATTTTATCGGTAAGATTATGAATGGAAAACTCAAAGGGTTTTAAGAGATTTATATACGCTCCGCCGTCGTTGCTCTCGTAACCTCTAACGTGCAAATCCCAGCAACCAGAAACAATATAATCGTTTGCCTCTTCCTTAGTATAGCTAGCCTTTAAAAGCGCGGGGATAACCGCATCGTCATTCTGATATAAAACTACGCTCGTTCCTTCCGCCACGTATTTATTTATAAGATCAAAATATTCCTTGGGGCTATCCTTGCTAAACCTACATTTAATCTTAGGATATATGATTTTTTCTTCACCAGTGACACTTAAAAACAACTCGGTTAGCTCATTAAACACTATTTCGCCATTTTCGCCCACGCCACCTAAAGTATAAGTGTTTTCAAACTCGTGATCGGAATACAAAACCATCTTCATATCGTGATCGTAACAAGTATCCCAAGTCAACAAAAATTTAGCGATCAAATCTTTCGCTTCTTCCTTAGTTATAACCGAATTTTCAATATCTCTTTGATAGAAAGGTAAAAGGTCTAAATCTAATCTTCCAAACGAGCTCGTTCCTATTCCTTCAAGCGAACCAACCACCTTTCTCATAAACGCCAACGTGTTCAACGCTTCAAAGAAGTTTTCTGGCGCTTCCCACGGGCACTTCTTTGCGGAATTATAAATTCTTAATAAGTTTTTCTTTTGCTCGTCTGATGCTGTCTTTAACATTTCGCCTGCTTTTTCAGAGAACTTTTCCGCTATTTTTTTCACTTGCAATAAGCCTTCGCATACGCTCTCTAAAAATTCAATCTGCTCGCCATTTGCGCTTTTAGCCCTTTCTTTTGCACGCTCGTAAACGCCTTTAAGTCCACTTTTTAGTATCGGTCGAAAATCAAATATGAAATGCTGTGAATCGTCGTTATACTTGCCACAAATCAAATATAAAAGTTCTTCTCTTTGCGCGCCCTTTATCCTCCAGAGCTCTTCATCTTGTTCCTTAAATAGATGCTCGTTCTTGAAATACGTCCAACCACCAGCATGACAGTGCCCGCGTCGCCACGATCTCGCACCGTCGCATTCAGAAACCATCGTGCCCATTTCATAATAAAATGGCGACTCGGAAAAAAGTATGGGCGAAAAGTTTTCTGCAATAGTCTTATATTGCAAAACTTTCATTTTGAACGCACTCATCGTTTCTTGATAGTTTTCATCTAAAATCCCAGTGCATTTAACAAAGAATTCGTCGGCTAAACAATCTAATTTATTCAAATAAAACTCACCGAGTTCTTGTCTTAACTCTTCATACCCCATAATAATTCTCCTATAAACGCTCTGTTGCTAACTATTTATTATCTGTTAACCAAACGGAAATTTGATTGTCTTTTTTATCCCAACGTTTTCCGCAAGACGCATAGTCTGTCAAAACAATCCTTTGTTTATCGTCTAAAAGTTCAAATCGCAAAGTTTCACCTTGTTTAGGCTCAAGCATTTTTATTTTATATTCATTTAAGTCTAGTTTAACGTCACTCATCGATTCTGTGATAAATGCGTTTTCCTTATAATTATCTCTCGCTAAAACGTAAGGGCCATATTTAAACGCCGTGTAATCGCCGTCTTTAACGGAAGTTATCGAAAAGGCAAAATCTATTGATATTTGCTCGTTTTCTTGCCACTCTTTACTTAAAAGTATGACGCCGTTATTATTAACCGCATCTATTCCATCAACGCGTACGCTAAACTCCGCCGCCCAGTTAGGAACGCGCAACGCAATCGTTTGCTTATTTTTATTGGCTTTGGTTATAGTAATCTTAACGCTCTGGTTATTAGGGAAGTCACCGCTTATATTAAAACCAAACTCTTCGTCCTTTACTTCCGCATTAAAGTAAGAGTTTATAACATACCCTTTTTCGTTTTTCATAACCGCTGATAAGGGTGCTAACGCGACGCCTACTGCGCCTATGCAAGCACAGCAACCGTAATAAGAGCCGTCTTGAAGTTTTCTCTGCCCACCAGTTTCCGTATCACGGTATCCGTTAAGGAGTGGACTATAACTATCAAACCCAAAGACGCCCGTAACTATACCAGCTTTTGAGTGGTTTTCTAATTTATTTACATTAACACTGCCATAAAAAGCGTTTAAGCAAGAGGTTTCAAAACTGTCAAAATACTTGACGTCGCCAGTTGCTTTATAAAGTCTATTTAATAATCGCATCCACGTTACCGTAACGCAAGTTTCTTGCGTGGGTTTTTCAGGAATAACCGTTTGTTTATCCGTCGCGTCATTAAAACACTCTTCGTCTAAGCCAGCGCACCCAATGATAGTAATTTCATTCTTCTGCACCAATTCGGCAAACTTAACGACGTAATCTAGATATTTTTTCTCGCCTAGAACCTCATAATAAGCAAGCAGGCCTTCAAAGAAAGATATAACTTCATAGGCTTTTTTAACAGTCCACTCGTGCGGACGCTTGTTAGAAATTACGTCCTCAATTATATTCCCATTTGCACAGCCACCAGTTGAGATTATGTACTCTGCAAAATCAAGATATCTTTTCTCGCTCGTGCGCCTATAAAGTTCGATGGTCGGCTCCAAAATACTGCAAGAGTTTATTCCGCCCCAAATTCCACTAGTCTTAGTGATAGAGATTTGATTTTCCTTATCGCCGATTTTTGAAATTATATAGTCAAAGTGCGCCATTACCGCCTTGATAATATCCTTCGCTAACATTTCGTCCTTGCAAACGTCTAAAAAATGGAAGAGCGCAGTTGCAACGTATTTTCTTCCCCACATATCCCAACCGCGAAATTCACTCTCGGTAGTGTACGCGCTAAAACGTCCCAACTCGTCTTGAGTTGAAAGCAAATTTTTTACCGTTTTTTCTAGAACTTTGTACAATTCTTCGTCTTTAGAGTAGTAGTAGCAAAGAGCAGCACCTCTCATCATCTTACCCCAGTATTCCCCTCGCCAACCGTTATCTTGAGTATCTTCTTTTGACTCGAAAACTTTAACGAACTTTTCCCAAGTTTTTTCATTCTTTAAGTGGTTTTCTTGAATGAAATTCACATACCAGTCTGCAATACCGTTTGATTTAACAACGCCGCTATTTAATATCGATAATTTTTCTCTAACCATATTAAACCTACTCTAATCGTTTATGCTTTTATTATACATAATAGCAATTTTCTTTTCAACTGTTTTTAGTATTTTATTTACTTTTACAAAAAAACGCACCTATCCTACGATGGCATAGCCGAACGTATGGGTTCGATGTGGTATAGTGATAACAAAAGAAAAAGACAGGTGTTTTACCTGTCTTTTTCTTTTGGTGAAGCTTCCTGTGTGAAGCGTGAACTCTCTATTTCCTCAAAGGTTACTGTTTTTGATTTGTTTTTATAATTAAACGCTATTACAAATTTATCATCGTATAAATAAATTGCATTTACAAAACTGTCAATTAGAAGTTGTTTTCCTTCTTTTGTATCAGCATTTATTTTACGGAAGTTGTATAGTGCATATAATATTTGGTCTTTTGTTAAGAAGGGATTGTTTGATTGTTCTTCAAATATTTGTTTTTCCAACTCCTCCTTTTGATTTTCAAGCTCATCAAGGCGTTGCTTGGTAGTATTTGAAAATATTCCGTTCTCAAGTGCTTGAACAATATTGTTAAGTTTCTTTTCTACGTTTTCTAATTGAGATTTTAACGATATTAGCGTATAGCTTTGTTCATACTGCATTTCATAAATGCGATTTGATAAATCTTCTAAAACTAATTCATCTTTTAATAGATTTAGAATACCATCTATAACTGCGTCCTCAATAAGTTTTTTACGAACACTAGTTTTATCACATTCCTTTTTACGAGCACGGTTGCACTTGTAGTAGTGGTATCGGGTTTGCGTGTGGCTAGTTCCGCTCTGCCCAGTCATTAAAGCCCCACAGTGGCCACAAAACAGTTTTGTCGTGAGCATATACTCTTCATCCATTCTACGCATTGACGGGGCCTTTTTATTGACTGCAAAACGTTTTTGAACTTTCTCAAAAGTCTCTTTATCAATTATAGCAGGCATTCCGTCATCCAAAACTACGTCACCGAATTTATATTCGCCTATGTATTTACGATTGGTGAGTATTCTATAAACTGAATTATAGTTTAGTGGATAATTTCTATTTTGAACTCCACGTTCTGCCATAATCTTAACTATATCGTTTACTCTCTTTCCGTCAACGTATAGTGAATAAATTTCTTTAACGATAGGTTCTGTTTCAGTATCAATTTGATATTGGTCGTTTTCATCAACGTAATACCCAAACGGAGCACGCACACCGTTTGATTTTGCTTTTAGGGCGTTGTCGGTCATGCCACGCCTAACTTTTTCTGCAAGTTCTACAGAATAAAATTCGGCATAACCTTCAAGAATTGATTCGAACAAAATACCACTTGCATCATCAGAAATTTTTTCAGTTGCAGAAATAACTTTAACTCCGTTTTGTCTTAAAATTGCCTTATATTTAGCAGAGTCAAAACGGTCACGAGAAAACCTATCTAATTTCCAAACCAGTATTACTTCAAATAAGTCTTTATAGCTGTCACGAATCATTCGTTGAAAGTCTGGACGATTATCTGATTTAGCAGTCATAGCACGGTCAATGTATTCGCCAACAATTTCTATATCGTTATATTTAGCATAATTTTTGCAATCACGAAGTTGTCCGTCAATACTTTCTTCACGTTGATTATCCGAACTGTATCGTGCATATATAACTGCTCTCATTTTCATCATCTCCTATGTTTATGCGTTTATGATATAAATTGTTGCTTTTAAAAGCGTTTTTGTTATAAAAATCTTCATGGAAATAACTTTTTTCCTCACCATACTTGAATAGATATTTAAAAGACATATTATCTGATAATTTTTGAGTAAAATGATATAAATTGTAAAGATAATCGATGACTTGAACATTAGTCAATATTCTATCCAACGAATATTCAAATGTTTCAAACTCTTTTTGGGACAGAATATTTTGCTCTCTTAAATAACAAATATATGAAAAGTAAGAAAGCGTTTTATCTACTTTTCTTTCAATTTCGCTTCCACCATGAAATTTATCATCATACCACGATTTATTATAATCAATGATATAAACCACAGAACTAATATCAACATCGGAACGTATTTTTTCCGTTAAAGCCATTACGTAGTCTGCTCGTTTGAGAACTAAATTTTTTCTATATTGATGCAACGAAAATAATCCACCTATAATTACAGCAATAAACCCCAAAAGGGCGATAATATCACCTACGTTGAAAGTATTATCAAAAATCATAATTTTCTCCTTTGTATCTCTTTATCTTTAATTCTCCAAACTGTTTTCTTCTAACAAGAAATCAAACAAATTCAATATCAAAACGCCATCTTCGTTGTAGTGCGATTTTATCGCATCCTTTACAATGATAATTTTCTTAAACGAGTCGTTTATACGAGTAAGCGAGTTTTGTTCTTGTAGCATTTTCTCTCTATCAGGGATAGAGAACGCCGACTGAATGTAATAGCGCTTGTCCGCTTTGTTGCACACGAAGTCAACTTCTGCTTGAACTCTAACCGATTTGCCGTCAATTGCTTTGCTATATTCTACAACGCCCACGTCAAGATTAAAGCCCATAATTTTAAGCTCGTTATAGATAACGTTCTCCATAATATGCGTTTCTTCATATTGACGAAAGTTAAGCCTTGCGTTTCGTAAGCCCATATCCTTAAAGTAGTATTTGGACGGAGTATTGATATACTTCTTGCCCTTAATATCGTAGCGTTTAGATTGAGCAATCAAATACGAATCAACTAAATACTCTAAGTAGTTGTTAATAGTATCGGGGTGAAGAGAAACTTGCTTTACACTCTTAAACGTATCAGACAATTTTTTAGGATTAGTGAGCGAACCTATGGAAGAAGAGAGAATATCTAAAAGTTCAGCAAGTTCAGCGTCGTTACGAATTTTATGACGTTCTTTAATATCCGTCAAATATGTTTCTTCAAAAATATTTTTAAGATAAGCGACCTTATCTTCATCGGTTTTATATTCTAAAACCTTGGGAAGTCCACCGTATAAACAATATTGTTTCCAAGCGTCTTCTTTCGAGCCGTCATAAACCGAATAAAATTCCTTAAATGAAAGCGGAGAAACGTGAATTTCATCTCCACGCCCACGAAACTCGGTAATAATATCCTTTGATAAGAATTTTGCGTTGCTACCCGTTACGTAAGTATCCGCATTTTTGATATGCATAAAGCTATTCAAAACGTCTTCAAACTCATCTACAAATTGAACTTCGTCAAGAAGAATATAATACGGCTTATCGTCAATAATTTGCTCGTGAACGTAATCACACAAAACGTCGGGGTTGCGGTATTTCTTATTTTTTCTATCATCCAAAGCAAGTTTGATGATATGGCTATCATCAACGCCTTGTTCTTTCAAATATTTGTAAAACAATTCAAAAAGCAAATAAGATTTACCACAGCGACGAATACCAGTTATTACTTTCACTAAGCCATTGTGCTGTCTATCTATCAATTTCCTTAAATAAGCATCTCTTTTTATTTCCATATCGCACCTTGTTAGATTATTTTGCTTTTATATGCAAAAATTTTCAATAATATTATAACTTACTGTTTATCTTATGTCAATACTATATGACATTTAAATTAGAAAAAACTTGTCAAAATTGCAAAAATTTTCAATAAAACAGGTTGTAAATATATCATAATAAACATGACAAGACTGGTCATAACATAGAAAGCCGAGATTGATTATTCTTTCAATCTCGGCTTTCTTTTTATCTATCTCTTGAACATGTAGCACCGTAATCACTATCGTAACTACAATTTACAATAATATTACTATTACTTGCCTCTTTAATTATCTCCATTATTTTTCTCCTTTTTAATATATTTTTTTACTTTTTTTATTAATAGCTCTTCATTATACTCGCAATCTATAATTTTTTTATTTAAAAAATCATTTGGACATCCACCTAAGCATATAGGATATAAACGACAGAGTTTGCATTTTTCAGGAAATGTTCTATTCATATAATTCATGAAAAAATCATTATAGTACAGCCCATTCAAAATATTACCAACAATTCTATCTTCTTTCCCGAAATCATGTTCACATTTAAATAAATTGCCTTTTAAGTCAACACAAAACGAATTGTTCAGATATTGCATGCAATACGATAATTTGCTAGCAGGAAAAAAAGTTTCTCTATTGTTCAAATAATTATATTTTTCCTTTATCTCTTCGAACTCCAAGAAAGAAAAACACTCTTTGCAGTTTCCAAATATTCTACCAAAAGAGAAAACAACATTTTCTGAAATAAATCTTTTATCGTTTTTTAACTCATTAATGAAAGCATCGACATTCTCAATATTATTCTTGTCAATATTTATCCTAATATTTACTCTAACGTTTTTAGGCTTTTTGTTTAACAATTCAAACAGATTGTTTTTCACACAATCATAAGCTCGTGGGGTTGTGTTTTTATATGTACAATAAATTTGCTTATTACCTTCAAAGGATATTTGAAAACTCTTAACGTGATACTTATTAATCAAACAATCTATCTTTTCAGACGTTAAGTAAAACCCATTAGTTACAATGTGGGCAATATATTCCACTTTATTAATTTTACATAAATTAATCAATTTTTCGCTTAAACTTTCAATAACATTATATGAAATTAAAGGCTCACCACCAAACCAATGAATAATTAACTTTTTAACACCGTGTTCAGTAAAATATTTCTGCACAAATTTTACTATATGGTCAATTGTTTCATCGCTCATTCGCCCTTTAGGTTTATTTTCTTCAAAACAGTATGTACACTTATAATTACACTCCATAGTAGGCGCAATAGTTAATGATAAAACTTCTTTGTTCCCAATAGTTTGAAATTCTTTTTGCTTGCATAAAAGTTCATTAAATTCGTATAAATTATCATCTACGACTATGCCCTGCGACAATAAGCCTTCTATATTATTCATAAATAATGGTGCATCGAACTCTTTATTAATTATATGATTATATAATAAATTCTCTAACTTAACTATAGAATTACTTCTAGTGTTCCAAATATAAACAAATTCTTTATCTTTTTGAACAACTATATTATATAAAGATGCTTTGTACTTATTTTTTATCATTTGCCTTTTTATACTCTTCATTTTTAGTTAACGATAGCTCGTTATATAACAATCTAGCAAAAATTTCGTTACTGTTATAATTCTTAGTAATTTCAAATTTCTTATTTAACCTTATTATTTTTTTTGCTCTCTTTTCAATATTATCATATGCAACAACGATATTATCTTCAAACTTAAATTTTTGGGGATGTTTCAAAGAATAAAAACTTTCTTGTCTTTCATCTAATAAACTTCCATCTTTACAACCTATAATTAACTCATAACGCATATATTCATTATGAGTTGTTCTATATTCTATAACTACTAATATTTTTGTAACTTTTTCCTTACAAATCGGAAATAATAATTTTTGTTTTCTCCCCAAACTGCCTATTTTGTAATCTCGTGCTGAGGAATCATCTTTTCCATTCGAGACATTAAAAAGAACTTTGCAATCACTTACAGGAGTTTCACCATCAAGAGATAAAATAAAATAAAAATAGCTGTCTTTCTCATACTTTTTTAGATCATTTATATCAAAAAAACAACCAAACTCCCCATTATTAAGTCTATTATTAATATCATTTACTGAATCATCTAAAATAGAAACTATAGGTATAATTCTATCAGCATCCCTTTCTTTAGTATACAATTTTCTAATAGGTAAATAGATCGTCAAAATCGCAGTAAAAACTGTTACAACACTTGTTATAACTAAATCTATAATATCAAAATTCATAAATTTTCTCCTTTGTAGGTCTGTCCCCCTGCCGTATCTAATTACGGCAGGGATTTCTTAACGACAATTTTATATTATTCGTGAACTCTTGCTGATCCGCTCTCTCCTGAGTCTCCTTTCGCCCCAGTATTACCATACCAATCATAGTTAGTATTCTTTCCTCCAGAGCCCCCATTACCACCAGCACCACCAGCACCAGCACCACCTTGTGCTAGATAAGTTTGTATGATAATATTTGAATTGGGCGTTGTTACAATTTTGTCGGAAATTAATAATGCATTCAATATTATGCCCGCATCTCCACCAGCACCACCAGTACCTCCTGTGCCACCATCTCCACCTTGAACATTACCTAGCCACCACGTTGAATTACCACCAGTACCTCCTGTGCCACCTTTAGAACCAGCACCTCCTTCGCCACTGTTCGCCTCTTTTAATGTTATTTTTGATAAACTTTCAACTTCTATTTTCATTGCTAGTACACATCTTCCACTATTTCCACCTCTGCCACCATTTCCACCAGTGTATCCTGTACGTCCAGCATTGGGCCTTTCAGCACCATTTCCGTCAGAGCGTTGCGAAGGCTTTGACGTTTGCTCTCCGCCTTTACCTCCAGCACCACCTTCACCAGCAGTAATGATGTATGATCCCGTTGAAGAAACTGTCAAATTTGTAACAACAAGCCCATTACCGCCATTACCACCATTTCCTCCTGTCTTAGCATCTGTTGCTCCTGGTGCACCAATGCCACCTTTTCCTCCAACAACATTCAATGAACCAATCATATTAATAATTAAATTATCCACCATAATTGCAGTTCCGCCATCTCCGCCATTTCCACCTGCAGTCGTTGCGTTAGCACCATCTCCACCTTTTATGTAAAGACTGCCAACTCCTGCAACTGTTAAATTCTCATGGTCTAATATTGCAATTCCGCCACTACCTGTCGCTTCGATTTTATTTTCACCTAAACACTCAATAGTTAAATACTTGCCAACATCTTGAGAAGATGTTCCATACCAGTTACTAATAATTCCCGAACTTGCACATAAATTCATGTTATATAAGTGGATAGTTAATTCAGAATCCTTTGGGAAGTTTACGGTATAAACATGAACATCCTCATAAGTCGCTTTGGGGTTGCCAATAAAAAATACTTCCGTAATTCCATAATTTATATTAAAATTGCTATTCCCGCCACCATATCGTGTTCCTGAGCTATTTACTGCATCAATAAAATTATGACTTCCGTTTATACATTTTGACCAATCTACAATCACTTTTCCGCTGCCAACAAGGTTAGGTGTTTCGTTAATATAATTATACACTGTGTATGAATTTTTACCGTTTGTATCTGTAACAACTACACCATTTGCCACATATTTGCCCACAATATACGGATCGACTTCCCATACTGCATAAAGATTTATTTTTTGTCCATCTTTAGAAGCAAGATTTATTTGTATAGAACCATCGCCACACACCACATTGCCAGATGGAGTCGTTGCCCAACCTTTGAAGATCCAACCCTCAACAACATAAGCGTTTACAGGCAAAGTTATGTCTGAATCATACTGGCAATTTTCAAGGGAACTCATGTTGCCAGAAACTTTTCCTGTATAACTAGAACTATTTGTAACTGAAGGTGCGTTTACATTAAACACAACATCGTAGGTATTAGCCTCCCAATGTGCATAAAGAGTAACTAATCCGTTTTGTTCTGTGTTTATATAATTTACTGCTTCTTTATCAACATAGCGCACATCATTTCCATCAGGTGTAGTTTTCCAGCCTTTAAAAGTATATCCCGTTCTGCTAAATCCGTTAGGTGCTAACTGCTTGCTTTCTTCTATATTATATATGGTATTGCTTAAAGTGCTTCCCGAAGTGTGACCATTACCATCATATACAATAGAATATTCATTCAAATCCCATTTAGCATAAAACGTTGTACTTTCAGAAACCATACAACTTGAATTAGGTTCACCAACGATATTAAGCCCCTTGTCATCGCTTGTCCAACCAATTAAACTATATCCCGTCCTGCTAAGAGTTGGAAGGTTAATTTCTTTTATAGACCAAATTGCATATAAAGTAATATCCCCCATTTCTCCATTTGTTAAATCTATAACGTCCCCTTCTCTATATACCACTTCACCATTTGGGGAAAGCGCCCAACCAACAAACCCATGCGGTATCTCAATAGGATAACTAGCGCTCTCAGAATATTTACTATCAAAATATACTGTACTGTTTTTAACAAACTGATTATTTACTATCCAATTATTACTTTGTCCATAAGTAATGCCATGCATCGAACCATCCGTTGCACCATTCCCATCAAAAGTAATGGAGTTTAACGTCCAATGAGCATAAAGAGTTTGTTCTATAGCATCATATTGATAATCGTAGTTGTCGCCTAATTTCACTGCGTCTTTACAAAAACCGTAATACCAGCCATCAAATCTATAACCATCTCTCTTTGCTATCGGCAAGTTTTCTAATAATATTCCTCCTTTTTCATTAAAAGTTGCCGCAACGATATCTTCTCTGCCAGTCCCGTCATTATAGTTAAGTTTTACATAAAATTCTTTCGCAAGGATACGAGCCTCATATCCTCCAACTATATAACGAAGAATTTGAACAACGTCAGCATTCGTAGAAAGATTATCTAAGTTAACATCACCAAAGGAAATATCAAAATATTTGTAGATTTGTTTCATTGTTGCAACAAATTCAGGCTTATCTTTACCCTCTAAAACAGAATATTTTGATATTACAACAGCATCTAACAAATCAATTGTCCCATCGCCTATAACGTCGCCAGGAAGTCTGTCCACAACTTTAATTTTACCGTTTAATGCAATAAAATCTAATGGCTCTCCTGTTGAACTAGTAAATTTATCAACAAATATTGTTTTTCCGTTTTTATTTTCTGCTTTATTAACAACTAAAATCGGATATTCCTTTCCTTTTGTAGCATTTTCAGGCGTTCTAAACACTAATTTAAGTAAAGTATTTGATTCAGTATAATCAGGATTAGGTTTCTCAGTATTTGCCTGTGCAAGACTAATATTTATATGGTCTAGATAAGGTTTAAATGCAGAAGTTGATGGCTTATAAAGAATATTGCCATAAGAACAGCTAATAAATTCTAACTCATTACCAAAATAAACACTAAACAACGCACTAGTAATCCCTACGTCAGAATAGAGTTCTAAATACACAACAACTTCATTTTCTCCCTCTAAAGAGTAGGCGTTGCTCACGACAATTCTTGGCAATTTAGAAATTTTTTCTCTACTGTTAACATCAAACTTAGCCGTATATTCACATGTAACACAAGAGCAAAGAACCTCTGTTTCATACTCAGTAGTTCTAAAAAGATGTTCTTCTCCACCATTGCCACAAACTATACAATAATGCGCCCCAGCATCCACATTTATATTGCCGCTTTCATCTATGTATTTATGTCCTATTGCTGGAATTGTTTTTCCTTCTTCTACCACCTCTTGACAAACCGTACAGAATAAATCTGCAGATTTTCCTTCTTCGGTACAAGTGGCAGGCACTTCATTTTGTTCAATGGTTGTATGAGCAATTCTGCCCGTAAAATCTGTTTTATACGAATCTAAACACTGCTCACAAGTGTAGAGTGTATAACCTATTGTTGAACAAGTAGGCTTAATTATTTCATTTTGATAAATATGATTACATTTTACGAGAATTTCATAAGCAGTTGTGAACTTATCATAAGAAACTATAACACTTTTTCTTCCATAACTAGAAGTATCGCAAGATAGGTCAACAAGAGACGTAACATCCTTAGTTGTTCCATCTTGAAACCTAAGAACTATGTATGCGCCAGCTTTAGATACAGTATCGCCCTTATTATATTCTGTTTTATTAGGTGCAACCAAAACTTCAAGTCCTACTGGAGCGTTTTCTTTTATTACAATAGGAAGTTCTAATTGGTCAACAATCAATTCGCCTGCATATTCTGTAGCAAAATTAATAATCACCTTATTGTCCTTATTGGGAGCAGAAGAATTGGAATTATAAGTATCAAAATTGTAATAAGCAATAATTGAATAATCAACTTTTTTACCATCAATTAATATGATGAGATTATCAAGTCTAATTTCGCTTTCATCACAATAATAAAGTTGATCTTCATAACAGTTGTATTTTTCATTAAAAACGCCATCAAACGAATATGATAACTCATAATCTAATTTTTGATTTGGGAAAATAATTGAATTAATGTCATTTGCTTTTATACTTTCTTTTTGCTCATCGTTCAAGCTAGGAATATAGGAATCCGATTTTTTAGAACAGTTATTTGTAACACTATTCCCAGTATCAGCCGTATTCTCTCTATCATAATCGCTACTTGTAATAGCATCGGACCAAACGTTGTTTATTCTTGCAATATCTTCATAAGAAGCCACAACACCGCCTGCTCGTACAGTTATATAAGGATGACGAGTTGAAAAACTATCGTGGCAAGTAGAAATTGCACTTGCATTCACTTTGGTTTTGTTGTTTACAAAACACGAATTTACACTTCCATTTTCAGTAATTATCGCTACAATACCACCAACATAAACGTTAGTAGAGTTGCTTTTATCTCCTTCACTACCATAATCACGCTCTAATTCTGCCGTTATAGTACAGTTTTCGACTTTGCAATAGCTTACTAAACCTCTTTCGCCTTTGCTTATACCAGCTATTCCCCCAGCATAAGCATATAAATGTTTGTTTAATAATTCACTATCTTCAGCAATCCTAACAGAAGTATTAATTATCTTACAGTTACTAATTATTCCCTCATTAACAGCAGCAATTGCACCTGCATATACTTTTTCATAATCACTGCTAACAACTGAGAACTCGGAGTTTTCTACATTTAAATTTTCAACAACACCATTTTCACCAATATAAGCAAACAAACCAACGTTCTCGTTACCCGAAACTGTTAGATTTTTAATTGAAAAACCATTTCCATCTATACTTCCATTAAAAGGCTTGTCTTCGTTCCCTATAGGAACAAAATCTACGCTGTTAAATATGATATCTTCTGAAAGTATATAGTGTTTGTTTAATCCATCTTTAACAGATAATATAAGGTTAAATTGTTCAGCATTCGTAATAACGTAAGGATCTTCTTTGCTTCCACTTCCACCATTAAAGGCAGGGGCATCTGCAATTACAAAAGGAATTGAATAAATTTCTTTATCTTTATACTTAACTACTCCTTCAAAAGTGGAATAAAATCCATTTACTTCAAATATTCCATCGTTTGAACCAATATATTGCTTTTTACTATACCATTCAAACGTAAAAGCGTCTAATTCAAAACCGAATTGTGAGGAAATACTATTTATCATTTTATTAAGATAAATCTTTTGACCAGTCTGAACATTGCCAAAAGTTGCTTTATCAAAATTTGACATAACACGAGTATCTTCATTCTTATCTTCAAGTACTACCGACCCGCCCATATTTAAAATATAAGCTACATCGCTCGCCATTTGCTTTTCTAGTTCTATTTGTCTAGCACCTATTGCGTCTGCACTTTGAAGAATTTGATTATATGTAATCCACTCGGATGTTCCATTATAATAGTATTTTTCATTGCCTGAAAGATTTGTACCATATGTTTCATATAAACTCATCAATTGATAAATGTTACACATTGCAACACAATGATCAGCAAATAAGGCAGTAGTATATAAATCTAATGCGAATTGTAAAGCCTCTTCTTCAGCATTTCTCTCTCCTAAAAAGTCTTTGTTTGCACACAAATAATCATAGTAATAACGTTGAATTGATTCTCTTCCACTTTGCTCATTCTTTAACAAGTAATCTTGATAAAATATATTTATTGCGGAATTACCGTGTTGAGCAGTAGACATAATACTCTCATAAAGAGCATCATAATTTTCTTTAACAATGTTATTCTCTGCTTTATCATCTATAGATTCTAAAAGAATATTGTAATAAGCCTGCGTGTAACCATACGAATTTTCACTACCATTCGTTTTTCCATACAAATAATTTTTAAATTGGGTATAATTAAAATTCCCTTCTGCACTAGAAGTAAACGAAATTACTTGCTTCTTTGCATAATCGGCTTCAAAGGCATTAGACAACTCATCTAAAATTTTTTTTGTAGAATCATCAACCTTTGTAGACAATTCCGATATATCACTTTGTATATCATCTAAATGATTATGAACTTCTTTAAATTGATCATCTAAATGTGCTTGTAATTTTTGGATTTCAGATTGTGGATTATCCCCCCAATTCATAATCCCGTCAAAAATTGCATCCGAAACACCTCCAGGAAGCCCATAACACGAAAAAAGCACATTTACCCCTGCTTTTAGCACGTTCATTCCTAACTCAACATAATCCGCATTTTGTGGGTCTTTAATAAATTCAAATCCATTATTTACAAGCGTAACGCCCAACTTTTCATATGACTTTGCTTTTTTTAATTCTGTAACGCCATTATGCCAAAATTTAGACGTTGCTTCTTTTCTTTTAAAATATTTAACGAGTTTGACGTATTCTGGCCTATTTGAGTCCAAAACCCCAGCTATTTCTATATTTGGAATATTCTCTTCTGCTTTTGCATTTAGCGTTGATGCCCCACATACAGAAAACAACATCATAAAAGCAAGTAAGAAAATTATTATTTTTGATTTATATGTTTTTTTCATATCCCTTCTCCTTTATTCCGTAATAACTACTTGACCAACAACTAATATAGGTGTAATTTTAACATACGAGCTGTCTATAACATAAGTTCCCTCAATCAAGCTCAACGTATATTCACCTATTTCCGTATATCTATCAATATTAAACGTTAAAGTAATAATTTCCAACCTTTCGTTTATATTAAGTCCTTGTCCATCAACCCAAGATAATTCATATTGATTTACATCTGTTTTTAATGTTGTTTCGGCTCCTTCTAATTTATTGTTTACCACTATCGAGCCACTACTTAAAACAAGTTGTTCCACATACTCAAATTTTATGCTTATACCATAAATACTCTCAAAAGAACCACAAAGATAAATACTTACTTCTGCCGTTGTTGTTCCTTTGTTAATTTCCCTAGTCTCAATTGCAATTATCGGCTCGGTTATCTCTTTAGAATAATTTGCAATAATGGTTATATTACTTTCAATAGGTTGACTTTCATCCCAATCTTTCCATCCTGTAAAGCGATATCCTTTTGTCTTGCTCCAATCAAAATACATATCTTCAACTTTAGGAGATGATATCGTTGTTCCATGCGCAATATTGTCTTTCGTTTCTATAACAGCTCCATCTGGCATTACAAATGTTGCAATATAGCGATTAATTTCATAAACTGCAACAATTTGCATGTTAGAAACAACCGTAGTATAGTCTTGATTCCACGAAACAAATGTATATCCCGTCCTATTTGGGTTTTCCTTTGGACTCGTAGCTGATTGTGCATGCTCGACGATTTGTTCGTCTAAAACTGTACCGTCCCAATCAATAAATTCAACTTTGTATAATCTCACATATAACGCTTTTATGGTTAAATCGCTCGCCACATTATTAAACGCCTTATCCCAATCTAAAAATCTATAATTATTCCTAACTGGGTCTTGTGGTTTAACTGCGTTTTTGCCAATATCAACAAGTTGAATTTCTATAATAGAATTATCATAGTCCACAAACTGAACTGTAAATTGACGTACATAATTTGCTTCTAATATTGTGTCTTTTGTAACATTATCGTATGAACCTTTCCAACCTATAAAACGATATCCTTCTCTATATGGCTCGGTTGGCAATGTTGCCGATTGACCATATTCAACATTTTGTTCCTCTAAAACAGTTCCATCGGAATCAATAAATTGCACTTTATATTTATTAGTAGTGAAATTGAATTGAGCAGTGTAAGTCACATTTTCTGTTGCACCTGTGATGTTTGGAGCCCAACCACTAAATACATAAGTATATTGTTTATCTTTCTCTCTTGTCGGTGTTTCACCATCATATGTAGGAACTGTTCCATATAATACGTTTTTATCTTCTTCTAAAATCGCTCCATCATAATTTTCCCAAATTATTGTAAACAAATATTGTGAAGAAACATAATCACAAATCGTGCACTTTTTATTCGAATTTAATACATGCGTTGTTTTATTACAATGATAAGAACAACCATTTGTTTCGCACTTATGCCAGTGATATGTATCATCAGTTTCCCATTGTTGTTTTGGATTATGTGTCTTTAATTCTCCGTACTCAATTAAACAAACTGAACAAATCGCTTTTTCTATACAAGTTGCCGTTCCGCCCTTGTGCCTTTCTATAGCATTCTTATCGCCACAAACACATTCATACCAATGCTCTACCTCGTTATTTGTTAATTCAGTATGGTTATGTTCATCTTTTTCTATTACAACACTATCCTTGTTTGCAATTTCAGTTGTTGCAGTATTTGTTGTAAACCATTTTCCACAAGAACAAATGTAATATTCGATGTTACCTTCTTTAGTGCAAGATTGAGATTTTGCAGCTACTTTTGTTAAATGTGAAGTATGAACGTGACCTAAGGCTGGAGTTATGACATAATTACATTCCGTGCATGTTTGATCAGTTGTTTCAGTTGCCTCTGCCCCAGGTTTATGATTTTCTTTTGTTTCATAAGTACCACAAGTACACTCATACCAGTGTTGCGTTGCAGATTGTTTTAGTATTGTATAAATGTGGTTATCTTTTCCAATTACAACACTTTCTTTATCAGTTATTTCAGTAGTCGCAGTATTATCGGTAAACCACTTGTCACAAGAACAAGTATAATATTCAATATTTCCTTCTTCTGTGCAAGACTGAGCCTTTGCATTAACTCTAGTTAAATGTAAAGTATGTACGTGACCTAAGGATGGTGTTACAACGTATTCACATTCCGTACATTTTTGGTCGGTTGTTTCTGTTGCTTCTGCGCCGGGAATGTGATCTTCTTTTGTCTCATAAGCACCACAGGAACATTCGTACCAATGCTGCGTTGTAGATTTTTCTAATTTAGTATATTCGTGCGTATGGTCTTCGACTCTTTCATATCCACAAATGCACGTATTACTCAAAGAGAAATCATGCTCGTGAGTTCCTAAGTCATCTTCCATTCCAACTATAAATTGTTGAATTAAAACTACGTCACGAGTGTTAATTTGTCCGTCAGCATAAACGTCAGCGAACACTTTTTGCTTGTCGGTAAGTTCTGTAAGTCCTACTATTGACTGTTTAATGAGTACTACATCTCTCGTATTTACGTTTCCGTCCAAATTGGCATCACCCATAGAGTATTCTACGGGTGTTTCTTCTGCGTATGCTATAGCCCTAGCCGTTGTTAATCCTATGCTTACGCTAAACGTCAATATTAAACTTAAAAACGTTATTAATAAACTGCGTTTTTTCATTATTTTTTTCCTCTATTATTTAAGCTTAAGATTTTGTCCTATTACTTTGTAGTTTACGTCGTCAAAGTTTTGGTCAAAACAATCGGTTAAATTAAGCGTCGCTTTGCCGTTATCTGCAGTCTTTGTTAAAGTTACTTCTAATACTACTTCACCTTTAGTTACGTTCGTTGCGTTTGAATAAGTCATTTTAACGCTATTACCGCTTGTATTGATAAGCGCGTAAGTTGATTTTGCAGTTGCGTTTACAACATTCATTCCTTCAAACGTTAAAGTTCCTTCAAAACCCGCTAAACATACAGTACCTGCTAAACTTAAAGTTACAGTTACGTTGTTGCCGTTTACTTTGTACGCTATATCAAAGATATTGTTTCCATTATTTAAAGTATATTGCGCCGTTACGCTCTTATCGCCCGTAACGTTATTTAAACTACTACTCCAACCCGTGAAACTATAACCTTCTCTACTTGGTGTTACAGGTGCAGTTGCATTTCCACCTTCTTTTACGTTTGCCGTTCCTAAAGTTATTCCGCTATAGTCTTTAAAAGTTACAACGCAATCTTTTTTCGCTCTATAAATTGCAGTTACAGTCATATCGCCAGTTACATTATTAAATGACTTATCCCATCTATCAAAGATAGTATCTTCTCTTACTGGAAGATTAGTTGGCGCAGTTGCACTTCTTCCACTTATTACAGTTTCAGTTTTCAAAGTGTTTCCTTGTTCATCCTTAAAAGTTACAGTAAAAGTTGCCATATTTCCATAAACTGGGCTTACCGTAATATTGCCTTGAATGTTAGTTATATCCGCACTCCAACCACTAAACACTTGGTCCGGTATTTGTGGTGCAGTAGGTGCTTTTGCTGATAAACCTTTATATACTTGTTGGGTTTCTATTACGTTTCCGTTTATATCAACGAAAGTTACAGTATACACAGGGGGAAGAACTTCTTTTTCCACTTCTACTCCTACATAACCTAAATCTTCTTTATTACCATCGGTATATTCTACTATTAAATGCATGTTTTCATCGACGTATGTATCTTTTATACTCACACCTTCACAGCTACAAGCAGTAAAAGATATTGCTGACACAATTGCGATAATTGTTACTAAAAGTGTTGTTAAAAGTTTTTTCATTATTAGCCTCCAAATATAATGTATTTTTAATTGTACTTTTTACCATAGATTATCCTAATCCGTGAACATTACATTTAAAAAGTTCATTATATTTTTATCTAAAGTAATTTTTAGTATAAAATTTTGTATGTAAATATAAATATGATTGACTTTTTTGTATAAAATCCTTAAAATAATTACATAGATTAGGATAATCTATGTAGAAAAGTGGCGAGTGAAATACTCGCCACTTTTTTCCACTTTTAGAGCAATAATTTACCAAGCCTATTCATCATTTCCGTTTTGTGTTCGAGCATAGAGTGGGCATAGCGATTTAACGTAACCATAGGATTTTTATGACCTAAAATTTCCGATAGCGTTTTAACATCCATCCCGCACTCCAAAGCACGCGTTGCAAACGTATGACGAAGAGAGTGAAAGCCTTTATGCGGAAGATTAAGCCGTTTCAATAATAGTTCAAAACTCTTTTGATACGAGCGTACCTGCGCCCCGTGTACGCGTTCACCACAAATAATGTAGTTTCCGCTTAACGATTTCTTATACTCTCTTAATCGTGAAAGTAGTTGCTTGGGTAAAGGAATAACACGCTCTGAAAAGTCCGTTTTCGGTGTATCAATTACTTTCACATATTTACTGTTTTCCCAACTGTCGTGACAAGATTTAGAAACGGATATAATACCTTTTTGTAAATCTACGTCATCCCAAGTAAGGGATAACACTTCTCCAATACGCAAGCCCGTGTAAAGGCAAAGAACCACGCCGAACAATTTATTTTTCTTCTTTTCAAAGATAAACTGTTCGATTTTTCGTTGTTCTTCTTTAGAAAAACAATCAACTTGTTTTTCTCGTTGTTTAGGGCGCACGATAGCCATCGTAAACTCTTTGTCTGTCACACCAAGTAATACTGCACGCCTAAGTGAAGATTTTAATACCGATATAATGCCGTTTACGGTGTTTGCGGATAAACCCTTTTCGGATAAATCGACAGTAAAACGTTGCAAAACGGTTGCCGTTAAATCTTGTAGTTCAAAATCTCCAAGCGCAGTGAGTATATGTAGTTCTATTTGTCTTTGATACTTTTTGTACGTTCTTATTTTCGTAGTGGGCTTGACGTACAAAGCAAGCCACTCGTTTAACCAATTTTTATATTTCAATTTTATCCTCCTGTAAAATCATTGCCGTTTTGGGGCAGGGGGACGGCAAACCTGACCGCTTGTTATTTAGCAGGCGGATTTTTATTTAGTTGTTCTTTTTTCCAGTTTTCAAAATCCTTTTTTCCTTCCTCCGTTTCAAAATATTTTCGTATTGTGGGCAACATAGTTCTTGCAAGGGAATCAAGCATCACTTTTGTCACACCCAGTTTGTTCTTGATTCTCGTTCTCGTCACCTTCTTCTTTTGTTAAACCAAGAACATGTTCAACGCTCTCAAAATCAACAATTAAAGTTCGAATCTTTTTTGAAAATATTTTTTTAACGAAGTCTTCTTGAGGCTT